>DASXPZ010000560.1:0-6403 GCA_036493275.1 Pirellulales bacterium | reverse complement strand
CCGGCTTTTTCGCCCGATACGGTTCATCGTGAAGGTTGATTGCCCGCTGCGGCAGCCGCGGCTTCCGTCTTTGCGATCTGCTGTTTGAGGTCGTCCAAGATCGCGCTGACCTGCTTGGCGCTTGCCGCGTACTCCGGCGCCTGCGGATGCGCTTCGATCAGCTTTTGCCAGATCGCCAGCGAAGCCGTCATCGTTTCGGCCGCTTTGTCGAACTTGCCTTGCCTGGCCTGCGCAAGGGCCAGATTGAAATGCGTGTCGGCCAACATCGACTGATAACCGGGCGCGTCGGGATAATCGGCGATCAGTTTCGTTAGCGTCTCGATCGCCTTGTGCCAGGCGTCCATCGCTTCGGCCGACTTGTTTTCAGCCGATAGCGATGCGGCCAGGTTGTTCGACAGGCCGGCGCTGGCCAGTCGGAACTCGGCCTCGGCCGTCATGGATTCCGCCAGCGTCTCGCGCAGACGGATCGCTTCGCGCAATTCGTTCTGCGATTCCTCGGACCGCTTCATTTTCCAATACAGCGCGCCGAGATTAGCGTGGCTTGTCGATTCGTCCAGACGAAACTGCGAGCTGTTCGCGAACTCGGTCGACAGTCGCCTCCGAATGGCGAGCGCCTGCCGATGCGCGTCGAGCGCCTCGTCAAGTCGCTCGGCGCGACTGAGTTGAATCGCAAGGTTATTCCAGACAACTCCCATTTGCCGCCGATAATCAGGCTCGGCCGGTTCTTCTTCCGCCAGCCTGGTAAGCAATTTCAAACCGGCGCGCGAATGCCGTTCCGCTTCGTCCAGCTTGCCTGTCGATTGATCGAGTTGCGCCAATCCGTCATGAGCCGCCGCCAGGTCGCGGCGATAATCCGTTACGTTGGGCGCCGCCTCGGCTAGCGCCGAAAGTTTGGCAATCGCGTCGTTGTAGGCCCGTTCGGCGTATTGCGCATTGCCCATCAAGCGATGGACGTCCCCCGCGCGGCGCGCCGCCATCCCTTTTTCGTAGCGGGCTTGAGGATCGTCGTCGGGCTGGGCCCGGATTTCGTCGAAGAAAGCCAACTCCTCTTGCAACAGACGCTGAGGATCGCGACCGGCGCGCGTCAGGCGGCGGTCGGCGGCGTCGAGCGCCTTGCGAAAGTTGGCTTCGGCCCGTTCGCGCAGCGCCTGCTGCTGGGCGAGCGACGTCCGCAATTGCGCGTTTTTCCAGCCGCCATACAAAATGACCGTGGCGGCCGCCGCCATGCTCACCGCGACCAGCGCCGCCACCGCCGGCCGACGCCGTGCCCACTTCACCAACAACTCCGTGGCGCTGGCGGGTTGTGCCTTGATGGGCCGACTGGTGAGAAAGCGCTCGAGGTCGTCGGCCAGGTCGGCCGCGCTGTCGTAGCGCGAGCGTGGAGATTTCGATAGGCACTTTAGGCAGATCGTTTCGAGGTCGCGCGGAACTTTCGGCGCCAGCCGTCGCGGCGGCACCGGTTCCTCGTGCAACACTAAAAGCAACGTTTCGATCGTGTCCTGCCCCAACAGCGGCGGCCGACCCGTCAGTAGCTCGTAAAGAATGGCTCCCAGGGCGTAGATATCGCAGGCGGGGCCGATTTGTTGCGTCGCGCCGCGGGCTTGCTCGGGCGCCATGTAGCTCGGCGAGCCCATCACGTCGCCGGTGTGCGTTTGTCCTGATTCGCTGGCCAGATGTTTCGCCAAACCGAAGTCGGCGATCTTCGGCGTCCCGTCTTCAGTGAGCAACACGTTGGCGGGTTTAAGATCGCGATGGATGATGCCGTGCTGATGCGCGTAGTACATGGCGCGAGCCAACGTGGCCACCAGCGCCGCGCACTCGCGCGGCGGCTGTGGCCCCTGGCTCGCGCGGTTCGACAATGTTCCGCCTGAGAGATACTCGAACGATAAGAAGGGATGCCCGGCTGCCTCGCCAATTTCGAAGATCTGCACGATGTTGGGATGCGCCAAGCGAGCGACCGCTTCGGCCTCGGTCCGAAAGCGCGCCAGCAATCCGGGCGAGGCCAGATTGCCGGCCACCAGCATCTTGATCGCGACGGTCCGCTCCAGGCCTTCCTGCACGGCCTGATAGACGATGCCCATCCCGCCGCGTCCCAATTCCGATTCCAGCCGGTAGCCCGGAACGACCGGCAGGGGCCCCTGTGAAGCGGGCAGTTCGGGCGACTGCCTCGCGTAATCCGGCGGCGTGCGAGCGTCCGCAGGCTTCAGCGTTTCGGCCCAACCGCCGCAGATCGGGCAGATTTCGGCCGCTGCCGCCCCGTCATCGGCAGCCTGCCACTGGTGCCCTTTGGGGCAAGTGCGAGTGAATCGATCAGCCATCGTAACTACCGGCGGAATCGCAATTTTTGGACCAGGAATCGCCTCCATCATACCAGTCAAGCATAAGACGTAGTTACAATGGGGTGAGAGGGCTTTATATTGAATGTCGGTTGGTCGGGTCTTTGTTCGATGGAAAAAAAGTTTGTCGCGCGCAAGGAGATCTGCCGTGCCCCGCTGTGACACGCCGCTCGCACGATGGCTGACGAGATGGCGATCCGCCGGAGCGCCTGGCGCCGGCGCGCTTTTGCTGGCTCTGTGTGCAGTTGCAGGCATTGCCTTGGCCCCGTCCTCCGCCACGGCGGACCCGCCCAAAGCCACGCCTTCGACCGACGCCTCGGGGAGCCTGTTGGATCAGGTCTCGCGCGATCATCGCGCGGCGTCCGAGGCAATCGAGACTGAAGTGAACGCCGCGCTGAGGTTGGCGCGTTCGCGGATTGCGACAGCGCCGGCCGAGGTTTATCACGATCTGTCGCTGGAGTTGGATCGAGTCCGCAAATCGCGTGATCTGAACACGCCCGATCGTGCGCGTTTGGCGGCTCAGATTCGTTCCATCATGCTGCAAGCCTCACGACAAGCATCGAGCCATTCGCAGGAAACGTTGCGAAGCATGGAGCTAAACGCCACGCAAGACACCGAGGCGCAGCGACTGCGCGACATTGCGTCGGAGCAACAGCGCGCCCAGCGAACGCTGGCGCAAACCGCCGCGGACATTCAGCACAAACAATTCGACGCCGCGATCGAATCGGCCGATCGGGCGCAGGCCCGAGGCGGCGCGCCGGAGGCGAGCACGGCGGCGATGAACCAGGCCCGCGTATCGAATCGCGTGGCTTACAACACGGCCCAACAGGACACCCGAAACAAGGGGTTTCTGGCAACCACCGACGCGATGGCGCAATCGCAAATCTTGATCCCGGATTCGCCGGGCATCCAATATCCCTCACTTGAAGAATGGAAAGCCAAGACCGCCGCTCGCGAAAGATACGCCACGACGTTCGATGAGCACCGGGTCACTCCGGGCGAAGCGAAGATCGAAGCCGCCCTGAAATCGACGAGCCAGCTCGACTGCGACCGTATGCCGCTGCTCGACGTGATTTCGTATCTCAAGGCTAAGCATGGCATCGAGATTCAATTGGACCACAAATCCCTGGTGAACTCGTTGGTCGATTCTTCGACATTGGTCACCATGCACGTCAAGGGAGTCAAGCTGAAATCGATTCTGAAGCTGCTCTGCGATGAGTTCGAGTTGGCCAGCGTGAGACAAGACGACGTGCTGCTGATCACGACCAAAGAGCGCGCAGACGAATTGAAAGAAATGCGCGTTTACTATGTCGGTCCCGAGGTGATGAACCCGTACGATATGCAGCAATGGAGCCTCCATGGAGATAACATGGGGCGCACGGGGCGCTCCGGCCGCATGGGCCGCATGGGTGGCATGGGGGGCGGTTTTTGACGAGGGAAATCGCTGGCAGCCGCAACCTGGCGTAACGGGTCCGTTTCAGTATTCGATGCCAATCACGGAGCAGCGCGATGACACGAATGACAATACTCGTAAGCGGCCTGCTGGGGATTTTGTGCGCCGTCGGCCTCTACCCCGACGATGCGCGCGGCCAGGACGTGATCTTGGGCGGAGTTCGGCCTCGCATCATTTTGGAGAAGCCCGCTGTCCCTGCCGCGGTCGTAGCGCCGCAGTCGAGCGGCGAGAAGCCTGAACTGCCGCCGGTCGATCCTACCGGCTTCGAGGCCCGGCTGAACGATGATAGCCGTCTGAAGCTCTCGCTGGCGGATGAAACCATCGAAGTCACCGGGCGTTACGGCACGTTGCGAATTCCGGCAAGCGAAGTGTTGCGGATCGAATTTGCCACGCGAATCAATCCCGAAACCAGGCAGCAGATCGAAAAGGCGCTGGCCGAACTGGGAAGTCCCGAAGAACAGGTCCGAGGCAACGCCGCTCTGCAATTGGGGCGGCTCCGCCACTTGGCTTATCCGGCGATTGCGCAAGCGGCCAAAGACTCGCAATCTCCGGCGGGGCAGCAGGCCGCGATGTTGATCGCTAAGTATTACGGGACGGTCAGCGAAAAGGATTTCGCGCCGCGCGAGACCGACATGATCTACACCGTCGACGACGCGATTGCCGGAATGATCGTGGCGCCGTCGCTGAAAGTTCGCACCGCCCAGTTCGGCGAACTGACTCTGAAGGTAGCCGACGCCCGCAGCCTGCGTTTGCAGTCGCTGCCGGCCGAGGACGCAGAAAGCGACACGCTCGGCCAGGTTCTCACCGATCCGGGCAATCTAGCCTCGTTCTACGCAAATCCGGGCCAGGTCCTGCGGTTTCGCCTGGTCGGGGAAGTTGGCCGAGAAATCTGGGGGACCGACGTCTACACAGCCGATTCCGCCCTCTCTTCGGCGGCGGTTCACGCCGGAGTTCTGCAAGCCGGCTCGACGGGCGTGGTGAAAGTAAAGATCGTCGATCCGCCGGCGCATTTTCGCGGCAGCTCCCGCAACGGCGCCCGCAGCAACTCCTACGGCGCTTATCCCAAGGCGTATCAGTTTGTGAAATAGGCTGGAGGCTTGAGGGGAGAAAGGATTCGGGGTGCGCCTCGAAGCTTAACGCCTGCAAGCTGGCGCCAAACTCCTTTGGCTTATTTCGGGAGTTGCCGTTCGAGGTTCATCCGTTCGTTGTCGACCGTGTTGAATCGCTCCGGCCACTTGGCGGCGCGCAGTTTTTTGAGCGTCTCTCGGGCGGCGTCAAAATGCTTGCCGCGAATCTGCGCCCCTGCCAGGCCTAGTAGCCCGCTCGGCTCGAGGGCTCGCAATCCGGCCACTTGTTCCCACTGCACGATCGCCTCGTCCCAGCGGGCTTGGTTCTCGCGGATCTTGGCGAGGCTGGCGTGCGTTTCAGCCTCGGATGGCGCTGCTTCGACGATCGAAGTCGCGGCCCGCTCGGCCTCGGCGTCCCACCGGGAAGCTTGCCCGGCGAGGACCAGATCGGTGGAACGGTTCGCCATGCGGCCCATCAGCCGCTCGTAAATCGTCGCGTCGTGGCGATCGATGTTTGCCAGCGCAATCAGTTCCTTGATCTCGGCTTCGGGTTGCTCGCTCGCTGCATAACAGTCGATGAGCGATTCGCGGATCTGTTTATCTTCCGGTTGGAGCCGCGCCGCGTGCCGCAATTGAGTAATAGCGCGGGCGTAGTCGCCGCGTTCTTGGAAGCACTGGCCGATGGCCCTGCGCAACAGCGGACTATCCTGGCCTGACTTGGCTGTCTCTTCATCCCACTGAGCCAGGTAGTCTTCGAGATCTTTCGCTTGCGACAAAACCTCGTCGAGGACGCTGCGTGCGTCGGTCTGTTGCTCGAAGCCGGCGCCGCTGCTCACCACGGCGGCCAGCGCCGCGTCGATCGCAGGCTTTGTCTGGCCGAGTTCCGATCGCGCGCGGGCCACTTTCTTGTACAAGCCCGAAAGCTCTTCGTCCCGGCCGGCGCCGCGCGGGCGAGCGCGCTGGTGAAGCGAGATCGCCTCGTCCCAATAGCCGGCAGCCTGTTCGATCAATTCGCACTCGTTGCAGGCGTCGGCCAGCGTGACGATATTCTGCTCGTTCCATCGCCCTGCGGCGTGAAAATGCTTTTCGATCGCGGCCAGCGACTCCTGCATTTGCTGTGGCCTCTTCGCGCGGTGGTAGGCAACGAGCAACTGAGCGCGATACGCAATCGCGTAGGGATCGCGTTCGATAACTCCTTCGAGCAGCGGGATCGATTCCGCGTAGCGTTCGGCAAGCTGAAGATAGTTCACCAGCCGCTCGCGCCCCGCACTGTCGAGCACTTTGTCTCGCTCGGCCAGAAACAAGATCTCGATCGCCTTTGCTAGCGCGTGCAGATCATGATGCAAATAGTGAGTCACGCTGATCACTCGCGAGAGCGATTGGGGACGCTCTTCGTAGACTTGCAAGGCGGCCCTCTCCAGCTCAGCCGCCTTGTCTCCCCAGGCGTTCCCGTAACGCGTAAATTGGTGATGCGACGACTCGCTCGTCAGCAATCGCAGCTTCAGCTCGGCCAGGGCCAACTTAAACGCGCGGGCGTCGAGCGCGGG
>DASXPZ010000559.1:0-2790 GCA_036493275.1 Pirellulales bacterium | reverse complement strand
AACCGCGGCGAACTTCTAAACGTGATGGGTCGGCCGCGTGACGCCGAGGAACTGTATCGCCAATCCATTGCCCTCCGCGAAGGGTTTCTGAAGGAACGGCCGGATGACCCGGCGCTCCGCGTGCAATTGGCCCGGTCGAGGATCAATCTGGGCGTTGCCCTTCGCGCCCTCCGCCGAGCCGACGAGAGCGAAAAAGCGTTCCAGACGGCAGCGGACCTTCTCGACCCCCAAGTGCTGGACAAGCTCGCCGCCACGCCGGAACAGTTAGCGGACTGGCACAAGGCGCGTGGGCACGCCTTCAATAATCTGGGCGTCGTGCGCCGAGAAGCGGGCCGACGCACCGACGCAGCAGAAGCCACTCGCATCTCAGTGAAAATCAAGGAGCAACTGGCGGAACAGTTTCCCTCCGTGCCGCAGTACCGCTTTGAATTGGCCGGTGGTTACACCAACCTCGGCGCGCTGCTATCCGCGATCGGTCAGCGGAGCGAGGCGCGGGCGGCCTACGAGCGAGCCATACAAATCGACGAGCGGCTAGTCGCCGCCTCGCCAGGCGTGCCAGTCTACGCGGCGGCACTTGCCAAGGCGTACAGCGCCCTCGGACGACACATCGGTGATTCCGGCGCGTTGGAACAATCTCTGCCGTGGCTGACCAAGGCGGTTGACGTGCTGGAGTCGCATTACCGTCGCGACCGGCGCGTCGCTAATGTCCGCGAGAATCTCCAGACGTCTTGCTGGGCCCGGGCCGAGACGCTTTGCGGACTCGAGCGCTACCAGCAAGCGCTGCCGGACTGGGACCGCGCGATCGAGCTGGATGATGGCCGGTATAACGTGACCTTGCGAGTCAAACGCGCGTCCAACTTGTTGAACCTAAACGATCACGCGCGCG
Organism: Pirellulales bacterium; assembly: GCA_036493275.1. Lineage (GTDB taxonomy): Bacteria > Planctomycetota > Planctomycetia > Pirellulales > JACPPG01 > JACPPG01. Next base: position 1,904 of record DASXPZ010000559.1, on the reverse strand, counting down.
TGGCCGCCGACGCTCGGGCGATCGCCGAATCCTTGGAAGCGTCGGCCAAGGACTTGTTCTTCGCCGCCTGTTTTTTGGGGCGTGCGGCACAATTGGCCCGTGACGACCAAACCCTGGTCGACCAATATGGCGCTCGCGCGGTGGCCGCGCTCCGCCAAGCCGCCGCCAAAGGCTATCCGAATGATGCGCGCTGGAAGGACGAGCGCGATCTCGAAGTATTGCGCGACCGCGAGGACTTCCAGAAGTTGATGGCGGAGTTGGACGCAAAGCGGCCATAGCACCGTGTCGCGAAGAAGAGCTACAAAGGGGTCCCCATGTCATTGCTGGAAGTTGAGATCGCGCCTGCGAGCACCGACACGCAGCCGCCGGATCGGCCGGACGTTTCGCCCACGCGCGAAATCCGCCACGAGTATACGCACTCGCTGCCGCCGCTTTTGAGCCAGCTCGGCGTCTCGCTTCTCGTCTCCACGTATCAGGCGGGCAAGGTCGCCGCCGTCGGGGTCGCGGCGGGCGAGTTGACGCTCTCGTACCACAACTTCGAGCGCGCCATGGGGTTGGCGGTCAAGCCTGACGGCATCGCCGTCGCCGCTCGCGCCCAGGTTTGGTTCTTGCACGCCGCTCCCGACCTCGCCGCCCATATCGAACCGGCGGGCCGGCACGATGCCTGCTTCCTGACGCGAAATTCGCACTTCACGGGCGAAGTCCAGGCCCACGAACTGTCCTGGGCTGGTGATGAGTTATGGCTGGTCAACACTGCCTTCGGTTGCCTGTGTACGCTCGACGGCCGGCACAGCTTCGTGCCGCGCTGGCGGCCGCCCTTCCTCACAGCGCTGGCGGCCGACGACCGCTGCCATCTCAACGGGTTGGCTATGGCGGACGGCGTGCCGAAATACGTGACCGCTCTGGCCGAGACCGACACACCGCAAGGCTGGCGAGCGAACAAGGTGCGAAGTGGTTGCCTGATCGACGTGGCCAGCGGCCAAACAGTGGCGCGCGGCTTCGCCATGCCGCACTCGCCGCGCGTCCATCAAGGCAGAGTATGGATGCTGCACTCGGGGGCGGGGCAACTGGTGTTGATCGATCCGGCGAGCGGCACGGTTCAGACGGTGACCGAATTGCCGGGCTACACGCGCGGCCTGGCCCTCTATGATCGCTTCGCCTTCGTCGGCCTGTCGAAGATCCGCGAGACCTCGACGTTCGGCGGCATGCCGATCTCCGAGCGGCGACCGGAGCTGAAATGCGGCGTCGGTGTCGTGGATCTGACGACCGGCCGGCTGGTGGCCCACCTTGAGTTCGTCACCGGCGTGGAGGAGATCTTCGACGTGCAAGTAGTACAGGGCGCTCGCTGCCCGGCGCTGTCCGGACCATATGCCGGTTTGGACAATGCCGCGCCAATCTGGACGGTGCCCGAGCCCGCGTCCAGTTCAAAGCAAACGTGAGACCGCGCCCCAACCATGAACGGAGCACGATCCGATGAAGACTTCAACCTGGCGTCGCTGGTGCCGGTCGCTCCTTAGCGCCAAGCCGACCGGCCCGATTGCGCGCGTCCGACCGCGGCGGACTCGGCTCGTTTTACAGGCGTTGGAGGACCGCGTCACGCCGACGCTGACGCCGCAGATGGTTCTGGACATCAACGAGAACGAACAGGCTTCTTCCCCGTCGGAGATGGTGGCGATCGGCTCGACCACCTACTTCGCCGCCTATGATGGCGTGCACGGGAATGAGCTGTGGAAGAGCGACGGCACGGCTGCTGGCACTGTCCTGGTCAAGGACATCAAGCCGGGCGGCGCTAACTCTTTCCCCAGGTACCTGACGAACGTGAACGGGACATTGTTCTTCACAGCCGGCGATTTTCACCCCGGATACGCAGGCGTCGATCTGTGGAAGAGCGACGGCACCGCCGC
>DASXPZ010000558.1:0-5357 GCA_036493275.1 Pirellulales bacterium | reverse complement strand
GGTCGTCTCAAAAAATCGCCTGGCCGACGGCATGCGCGCGTCGCCAGCCGTAGCCGGCGGCGCGATCTATCTGCGCACTTTTGAAAGCCTCTATAAAATCGCCGCCAAGCAGCCGAAGTAGGGCAACAAAACTGGCGCCCCCAAAATAATAAATAGACGCGCCGGCGAGGGCAGTCCGCCGTTGGGCCCTCGCCGGCGCTTCGCTCTTCGCATGAGTTAGCTCATCAGTTCCACCACGATCGGAGAATCTCAACGACCTCTTGGGGATCCCAACCGACGTCGGCCGCGGCGTCGAGATAATGCGAGTCGCCGCCGGCCGCGCTCGGCGTCACCTTCAGTGTCGAGAAGAGCTGCAAGACGCGCTTGTGAAATTTGGCCAGCGGCTCTCCTCCTTCGAGCAAGAACACGGGCCAATAGGCGATCGCCGTCATCGCCGCCAGATGGACTTCCTTGACGTCGGCCTGCTCTGCGCAAGTTGCCCGCACGCGCACTCCAGTGCGGTTACTCTTTTCGGTCCAATCAAGTCCGACGGCGACGACTTGCGTCTTCTCGAACAACGGGACGACGACCGGCGGATATTTTTGATTCTCTTTCGGCAGTTCGAGCCAGCCCGCCTTGCTGTTATCGAACACCAGCGTGATCAGGCCGCCGTCGACCGCTTTCCATTCGTTGGCCCAGGCATGCGTTGTCGGTGTGTCGTCGAACAATCGCTTCAGCAGCTTTTCTTCGGCGTCGATCTGCCGCTGGTCCTCTTTTGTGCCGAGCAGCATGACAATCGTTCTGTCATCGGGAAATCGCATCCGGACCGGAACGGGGCCGACTGCCGGCAGCATGGGAAATTGAACGTAGCGCTTCCCTTCGAATTCCTTGATCGTCGATCCTTCGACCGCATTGGCCATGGCCTCGACCGAAACGCCCGGTCGCGAGATCCGAATCACCATTCCGCCCGAACCCATCATCAATCGCGATTGCGTCTCTCTCTTTCCTTCGGGTCCTCTCACTGTGACGATCAGGTCGCCAGCGATCCATTCGATGTCGCGCAGATCGACCGCTCCCTCGAGTCCCTTGATCAGTTCGTGAACCAACGTGGTCATCGACGTATTCATGGCGTCGACATGCGGCTGGAGCTCAGGGTGGCGCAACAACTCGCCGAGGCGGATCACAAACGCGCCGTGCGAGCCGGGCCGAATCATCGAGGGATCGAACGCCTCGCGGCGAAAGAGCTCCTGCGTAGTAGCAGGAATCTTGCCATCGGATGTTGCTGCTGACGTCGACGGAAGCCGCGCCGTTTCGGTCGGCTTGATGGCTTCCGCCGCGCCAGCCGCCGGTTTCGCCTCTTTTTCGTCCGCCGCGGCGCTCCGCAATAGCGCCGTCGCCAGCGCCATCACCACCAGGCACGCGGAGACTCCCAGCGAGATCCACCGCGTCCGCCCTATTTCTTTCCCGCCGTTATTCCGGTCGCGTAGCATTTCCAGCCTCCTTGCCAGAAAGTCGGACGAGCGGGGCATGATCGAAACGCTCGACCAGAGCCGCCGGTCCTGAAGTGAATCGTGATAACGCATTGCCAGCCGCGCCAACCCTCGCGCGTAAACCCGCTCGCTGTCCCCCAGGCCGCGGGCCAGCCGATCAGCAGCCAACTCTTGATCGATCGCCAATCGCCGCACCGCTCTCCGCACCAGTGGGTGGTAAAAATAGATCGCCGCGCCAACAAGCGCAATCAATCGTTGGACATAGTCCGAACGCTCGACGTGAGCCACCTCGTGCGCCAGCACCGCCTGCAATTCTTCGGCCGACCATTGGGCCCAATCCTTGGGCAATAGAATGACCGGTCGGCGCCAGCCGAACGCGGCCGCAGTGGCGATGAGAGGTGATTCACGAACTTCGATCTCCCGGCGACAGTCGCAGCGCTGTTTCAATTCGGCAATCTTGTTGATGATGAACGGATCGTCGACCAGAGGGCTCGCCTGCCGCAAGTTGTGCACGGATCGAACGGCAAACGAGAGCCGAATCAAGCTGATCGCTGAACCGCCAAGCGCGAGCAGCAGCACCAAAAAACGCCAACGGCGCGACGGCGCCTCGACGACGATCGCCGCTCGTTCGACCCCTGCTTCCAATCGTCGCAGCCAGAGGAGCGGCAATTGCACGGTCGCGTTGGATCGTAATTCCGAGCTCCCATTCGCTGGCGCCTGAGCGACGTCGTGCGACTCGTCCCCTGCCGAGTCAGGCTCGCTCGCAAGATCTGGTGAATGATTCATCTCTCCCACCGGCCCACGCGTCTTGGGCCAAACGCCGGGAAGCGGAAGAATCGCGAGAATGGTCAGTGCTAGGATGCACGCCACGCCGACCACGCCAACGGTTGCCCGAGCCGCCGGCAAGCGCCGAGGGACGCAGAACCGGGCGAGCATCGTGACGAGCGCCACGATCGACGTGTGAATCAGCCCCAGCAATAAGGCGGCGCCGAGCGTGTTCATGATTCTTGCTCCTCGAGGATTTCTCGAAGCAAAGCCCGCTCTTTGGCGGTCAGCCGACGGCGCTTCAATACATTGAGCAACAATTGTTCGCGCGAACCCTGAAATACGCGCCGCAGCAAGTCGCCCACCAGGCTGTTCGAGACCTGGTCGAACGATCGGGCGGCACGGTAGCGGTAGGGACGCTCGTCGTTTATTTGCTCAAGAAATCCTTTTTCGAGCACGATCCGAATCAGATTGGCGACGGTGACGTAGGCCAGGTCGAGCCCGGCGGCTTCCAGGCGGTCGCGCGCCTCGGTCGCGGACGCTTCGCCCGATTGCCAGAAAACCTGCATTACCTGCAGCTCGCGCTCGGTCAGTTCTTTGGCCGGTGGTCTGGCCATGACGGCGGCTCCATGTTTGGTTGTCCAAATTTCAATAACCAAATACCATTTTCGCGAGTTTGGCGTCAAGGCGTGTTTGGATGGTATCGAGCGCTAACCACCAGAGCGCATGTAAACCGCCGCTGCGCTGGTGTATGCTAGTTGGGATGCACCGCCCAACATCCTCACGCCCCGCCGCCGGCAACCGAAATCGCACGTACGCGCGTAATTTGCGGCATAGTGCGCCACTGCTGGCTCGTCCAGCAGTGCAGCGGATTTGCGCGTATACGTGGATGCAAGCTTATGCCGCTACACGCGGGCGATCATCGTGCCTGCTATCACTCGGACTGTTGTTCGGCCTCTTTGTTCCATCGGCTGCGTTGGCCGACGAGGGCGCCCCAAAGGCGACCACGCCTGGGGCTGCCGCTTCCGACGCGCCGAGTTTCGAGAAAGTGATTCAGCCCTTCTTTCAAACTAAGTGCGGTCGCTGTCACGGCAAGACCACGCAGAAGGCCGAGCTATCGCTCGATACGGCCGAAGGGGTTCGCAAAGGGGGCGAATCGGGCGCAGTCATCGCGCCGGGCAAGTCGGCCGAGAGCCTGCTTTACGAAAAAGTTCACGCCGGCGAGATGCCCCCGGACGAAAAGGACCGGCTCACTGAAGCCGAAGTCGAGAGCATCCGCAAGTGGATCGACGGCGGCGCATCTTTCGGCGCCGGCGCCGCGGCCGTGGCGGAGATCACGCAGCATGACGTGATTCCGATCCTGCTACTGCGCTGCACCGTCTGTCATGGCAAGCAAGTACAAGAAGCGGGACTCGATCTGCGGACTCGCGCCAGCATGTTGAAAGGGGGGAAGAACGGGCCGGCCATCGTCCCCGGAAAGCCTGCCGAGAGCATGATCCTCAAGCGAATCGTGGCCGAAGAAATGCCGCCGCACAAACGCCTGATCGAGGCGATGGTCAAGCCGATGGAGCGCGAAGAGCTCGCACAGCTGTCGCGATGGATCGAGCTCGGCGCGCCGGAAGCCCCGGAAGAAAAAGACGTAGCCGGAACCGCGGCCGATCCGATGGTTCGGCCCGCCGATCGAGATTTCTGGTCGTTTCGTCCACCGCAAGCCGCCGCGCCGCCGCAGCCCGCGCACGCCGATCGCGCCCGCAACCCGATCGACGCCTTCATTTTGCAAAAGCTGGAAGAGAAGGGGCTCGCGCTATCGCCGGAAGCGGATCGGCTGACGTTGCTGCGCCGCGCGACGTTCGATCTGACCGGGCTTCCGCCGGAGCCTGTCGAGATCGAGGCCTTTTTGGCGGACGCCTCGCCGAGCGCCTACGAGAACTTGATCGAGCGACTGCTCGCGTCGCCGCGCTACGGCGAACGTTGGGGACGCCATTGGCTCGACGTGGCCGGCTACGCCGATTGTGAAGGGAAGCGCGAACAACATTTGCCGCGACCATTTGCCTGGCGCTATCGCGATTACGTGATTCGCTCGTTCAACGCCGACAAACAGTACGACCGTTTTCTGATCGAGCAACTGGCCGGCGACGAGTTGTTCGATTTCGAGCACGCGGCGGAAATCAAACAAGAGGACGAAGACAAACTGGTCGCCACGGCGTTTCTGCGAATGGCGCCCGATCCCACCTGGGCCAACCTGACTGGCTTTGTGCCCGATCGGCTCGAAGTCATGGCTGACGCGATCGACGTCCTCGGCTCGGGCGTGATGGGGCTGACGTTCAAATGCGCTCGCTGCCACAGCCACAAGTTCGACCCGATACCGCATCGCGATTACTATCGCCTGGCGGCCATCTTCAAGGGCGCCTACGACGAGCACGATTGGCTCAAGCCGCAGTCGAACGGTTTCGGCGGCGCCGTGAACGCGGGCCTGGGCGAGCGCAACCTGTCTTACGTGGCGACCGCCGAACGGCAGCAGTGGCGCGAGAGACAAGAGAAGATTCAAGCGCAAGTCGCGGCGTTGAAAGCCAGTGTTCAAACGCCGGAGACTCCGAAGCAAATCAAGGAACTCGAAGCCGGCCTGTCGCCGGAGCCGCGCGTGATGGCCCTGTGGGACCGCGGCGAGCCGTCGCCGAGTTACATCTACCGGCGCGGCGATTATCAAACCGCCGCCGGCTTCGTTCCGCCAGGCGTGCCTGCCGTGCTGGCCAATGCACAGGTCCCGTTCGAGATCAAGCCGCCGTGGCCGGGAGCGAAATCTACCGGTCGCCGGCTCGCCTTTGCTTGCTGGCTTACCGATCCGCGACAGCCGCTGACGGCGCGGGTGATGGTCAACCGGATTTGGAAACATCACTTTGGCCAAGGGCTGGTGCGGAGCGTCGGCAACTTTGGAAAAACCGGCGACCGGCCGACGCATCCGGAACTGCTCGACTGGTTGGCGTGCGAATTCATGCGTCAAGGTTGGAGCATGAAGGCAATGCACCGGTTGATGTTGACGTCGAACACGTACCGGCAGTCGTCGGCCGTTTTGCCGGCGCACGAGGAGCTCGACGTTGATAATCGTCTCTTGTCGCGGATGCC
>DASXPZ010000557.1:0-1905 GCA_036493275.1 Pirellulales bacterium | reverse complement strand
CGTCTCGAAAATATCGTAGAGCACTTCCCGCTGATAGAACGCGTAGAGGAAGTACGTGAACGCGCCGGTGTCGAGCCCCACCGCGCCGTTGCAGAGCAAGTGATCACTGATCCTGGACAGCTCGGCCACGATCGTGCGGATGTATTTGCAGCGCGGTGGAAGTTCGAGCCCTAGCAGACGCTCGACGGCGCCGTGCCAGGCCACGTTGTTGGCCAGCGGCGAGATATAGTTCATTCGGTCAGTGACCGTGACGTACTGGTTGTAGTTCAGGCTCTCGCCGATCTTCTCGAAGCCGGAATGCAAGTAGCCGATATCGGGCAAGGCGTCGATCACGCGCTCGCCGTCGAGCTTCAGCAACAGCCGCAGCGTGGTGTGCGTGGCCGGGTGCTGCGGACCGAAGTTGAGAGTCCAGACGTAATCTTGGACATCGTCGCGCTCGGCCGTAAGAGTGGCGGGTTCAAGCGGCATATCAACCTCGATTCCGCGTCAACACGGGGAAGTTGTGCCGCTCGCCGCGCCCTTGCAGCGGATAATCTTTGCGCAGCGGGAAGGCCTCGAACTCCTCCGGCATCAAGATCCGCCGCAGGTCGGGGTGACCCTCGAAGACGATCCCGAACATGTCGTAGACTTCTCGCTCCAGCCAGTCGGCCCCGCCCCAGAGCGGCGTGATCGAAGGAATGGTCAGGTCGGGCTCGTTGAGAAAAACGCGGATCGTCAACCGCTCGTTCGTCACGGTCGAGGCCAGCAGATAAACCAGGCCAAAGCGATCGCGCGCGTCGCGATAATTCAAGTAATCAACGCAGGTCACGTCGACCACCAAATCGAAACCGCATTGATTCTTGAGAAATGGGAACAGCGCTCGGGCCGAATCTTTTGGCGCCACCACGCGCGTCTGCGAGCGGAACTCACTCACCGCCAGACCGGCGAACGCGGCGTTCAGTTTGTCGAGCGTGGCGGACTGCGTCATGCGTCTTGGTAAGTCTCTATAAACTTCGTTGTTCAAGCCCTGCGCGCCGTAGGCTGGGCTAACGTCGTAATTGCGGGACAAAACCGGGCGGTAGCGACGGCAAAACCGGCAGCTCGACCAACGCCCGCTTCTTCATTTGTCGCGATGGAACGTCGAACTCTTCGCCGGTGATCGTTCCCTCGGCCTGGATCTTGTCTTGCAGATCGATGATCGCCTGAATCAATTGCTCGGGCCGGGGCGGACAGCCCGGCACGTACATGTCGACCGGAATAAAGCGGTCGATCCCCTGTACTACGGCGTAGGTGTCGAACACACCGCCGGTCGAGGCGCAGGCGCCCATCGAGATGCACCACTTCGGTTCGTTCATCTGCTGCCAGATCCGCTGCAAGACCGGCAACATCTTCATCACCACGCGGCCAGCCACGATCATCAGATCGCATTGTCGCGGGCTGAAGCGAAAGACCTCGGCGCCAAAGCGAGCCAGGTCATGCCGGCTGGCGCCGGTGGCCATTAATTCAATTCCGCAGCAGGCCGTGGCAAAAGGCATCGGCCACAAGCTGTTCTTGCGGCACCAACTGGCCAGCTCGTCGAGCTTGCTAACCACGACGTTTTCGGGGAGCTCTATCGCCATCGGAACACACCTTTCCGCCAGGCGTAGACAAAGCCCAGCGCCAATAGCGCGAGAAACAACATGACTTCGGCAAACACCAATCCACGTCCCTCGACCCAGTGCATCTCGACCGCACGATCGATTCCGCGCGCGGGCTCCCCATCCGGGGCGGACTTCATCGCCACTGCCCAGGGATAGAGGAACAACAGCTCGACGTCGAACACCAGAAAGGCAATCGCCACCAGGTAAAATCGCACGTCGAACCGCCGCCGGGTGTCGTGGATCGGATCCATCCCGCTTTCGTAGGGCATCTCCTTGACCCGGCCCT
>DASXPZ010000556.1:0-1735 GCA_036493275.1 Pirellulales bacterium | reverse complement strand
GATTGCGGAAAGCAATGTCAATCGGGCGGCGGCCTGAGGATACCTGACGAAGCGCCGCCAGGAAGCGCTGGCTCTAGTCAAGCGCTGGCGATGGTCAAGCCATCGCCGGCATGATCGCCTTGCAGGCTGTTGAAGAAGTGTCGCGTTTGGCTTTGAGTACGGCTTCGTCGCCATTTCGATAGGCGAACTCGATTTCGATGGAGCCGTCGTCGAGCAATTCGGCGGAGCCGTCGCCAAGGACTTGATCCCCTTCGTCCGAGCCGTCCCAGGTGAAGCCGACCGATAGGCGGCTGTATTCGATGTCGAGGCTGGCCTGCAGCGCGCCGAAGGCGATTTCACCGTGGCCGTTTGCAGTGATCGCTATCATCGCCGGCCCGCAGAGATCGAGATAGTCGCGATCCCAGATATCGGCCTCGACGATCCGCCAACGGCCGATGAGCGGGCAGTTCATCGGCGCGCTCATGCCGGCGCCTCCAGAAGCTTGGGCAGCCGCGTCAGATTGTAAGCCGCCGCGGCGAAGGTGAAGGCCCAGCCGACCCGCTCGCGTCCCCGGAACTTGGTCTTCTCCTGGCCTGCGATCGTCTTCATCCAGCCGAAGGCTTCCTCGATCCGCTTGCGGATGCGCTGGCTGACGGCGTAGCCGCAATGGCGCGTCGTGCGTCCGTCGATCGCCGACGAGCGCCCGCTCGTGTTCTGCGCCACATGCGGCGTCACCCGCATCGAGCGAACCTCGTTGACGAAGTCTTCGGCGTCGTAGCCCTTATCGGCGCCCAGGGTGATCGCGTGCGGCCGGTCGGCGTGCGGCTCGATCATGTGCAGCGCCGCGACCCGCTCGGCGTGGCCGCCCGCCTGCGTCAGACAGGCGGCGACCACCAAGGCGTTGCGGTTCTCCATCAGGACGTGGCCCATGAAGCAGAGCTTGGCCTCCTTGCCCGGCCCTTTGCGATACAGCTTCGCCTCCGGGTCCGTCGTCGAGGCGTGCATGTCGTTCGAGCGCTTCTGACCATGAAAGTCCGCTTCCCTATTGCGGCCGCCCCCGTCCGCCGGCGGCTCGTGCGGTCCTTCCTTCGGCTTAAAACTCTTCATCGACGCCCAGGCCTCGATCAACGTGCCATCGACCGAGAAATGATCCGTGCTCAAGAGCCGCTTCACGCGCGGCTGCGCCAGAACCGCGCCCAGCAGCTTGGCGGCGATGTCGCCCTCCAGCAGCCGCTCGCGGTTCTTGGAGAACGTCGAGTGGTCCCAAGCCACATCGTCCACGCCGATCCCGACGAACCAGCGGAACAGCAGGTCGAACTCCAGCCGGTCCATCAGCTGCCGCTCCGAGCGGATCGAATAAAAGGCTTGCAGCAACATCGCCCGCAGCAGCTTCTCCGGAGGAATCGAGGGGCGGCCCATCGGCGAATACAAAACCGAAAAATCGCCCGCCAAACCCGACAGGGCCTCATTCACGATGGCTCGGATCGCCCGAAGCGGATGGTTCTTGCCCACGCGATCTTCAAGATCGACGTAACTGAACAGCGACCCCGACCGCTCGTCCCCGCCTCGCATCGCACGCCCCCCCAATTCTCGCGGGGAATTGAATCACAACGCGATTCGCGCGGCTAGGGACTTTTTCAACAGCCTGCTAGAGGACAATCCTGCGGAGAGTATCGATTAATGGCACAAAAAAAGACTGCTCATAAGACTCCGTGGACAAAGGAAGACGTGCGCGAGCTCAAGGCGCATTCGAAAG
>DASXPZ010000555.1:0-2942 GCA_036493275.1 Pirellulales bacterium | reverse complement strand
ATCAACGCAAGCGCGATCACAAGCGCGGGTCTTGCGATCCCGACGGCAAGGAGGCGCTGCGCGATTGTTTTAAGGACGAGCTCAAGCGGGCGAATGTTGGGCCGCTGGTTCGCGCCAACAACGCGGGCTGTCTCGATCAGTGCGAATATGGCCCGGTGGTGGTGATCTACCCGCAGCAAATTTGGTATGGGCGAGTGCGGTGTAAAGACGTGCGGCGGATTGTTGAAGAAACGATCGTCGGCGGCCGCATCCTCGAAGATCTGCTGATCCCCAATCAGTGCTTGAACACCAAAGGCGCCGTCTGTTGGCCCGAAACACCTAAGGCGAAGTGAACGCGGGCCGACGTGACGGAACCGCCGCGACCCGAAGCACGCCGCGAACTGTGGCCGGCCTCTGTGAGGCCGGAAAAATCGCGCCAGAGTTCCACTCAGCCAAATCGGCCTCTCAATCCCCGGCCGCCAGTGTGACATAAGCTTTCCAAGGCGGACTTGTCACAGCGGCTTTCGCCGAATCGCGAGCTTGGAGACCTTGGAATGCGCTTCTTTGTCGCGGTCTGGTTTGCTGCTTTCACTTTCGCCACGCTGGCCGTGGCGGCCGATAGTTCGCGCCGCACCTTCGAACTCGATACGCGCGGCGGCCGGATCGAAGGGACGCCGCTCGTGCAGACCGCGCGCGGATTGGAGCTCTTGGGACGCGATGGGCGAATCTGGACACTGCCAGGTGACGACGCGCGCCGCTTGAAGCCTATGGCGGCCTCATTTCAAAGCTATTCGACCGCGGTGCTGCGCAACCGATTGCAGGACGAACTGGGACGTTCGTTCAAGATCGTCGGCGCCGGACATTACGTCGTCGCGCTTCCGGAAGGCGTGCGGACGAATTGGGCCGAGCGTTTCGATGAGCTCTATCGTTCGTTTCAGCTTTATTTTTCCGTGCGCGGATTTCCGATGCAGGAGCCGACGTTTCCGTTGACCGCGATCGTTTGGCCTGACCAGGAGAGCTACCAGCGGGCCGCCCGCGCCGAAGGGGCGAACGTCGGACAAGGAGTGGTCGGCCATTACTCACCGATCACGAACCGGATCATGCTCTACGACATGAGCGCAGGCAAAGGGGGCGCTGCCGAGCTGCGCGAAACGAGCGCCACGTTGATTCACGAGGCGACCCATCAAACGGCGTTCAACACTGGCGTTCATCAACGGTTCGGCCCGTCGCCGCGCTGGCTGGTCGAGGGGTTGGGGATGATGTTCGAGGCGCCGGGCGTCTGGAGTTCGCGAAGCTTTCCACGCCGCGAAGACCGGATCAATCGCGATCGGCTGAATTACTTTCAGAAGCGGATCGCCGCCGGGCAGAAGCCGGAGCGATTACAAGAGCTCGTCTCGTCCGACCGTCTTTTTTCGAGCGAGCCGCTGGCGGCGTATGCCGAGGCCTGGGCCTTGTCGTTCTATCTGGTCGAGAACGAGCCTCGCAAGTATTGCGATTACCTGGCGCTGACCGCTCGCCGCCCGGCGTTCCGGCAATACTCGCCGACCGAGCGGCTGGCCGATTTCACGTCGGTCTTCGGCGACAATTTCCGCATGCACGAGGCGCGAATGCTGCGATTTATCGGCGATTTGCACTGAATTGGGCGGATACTCCTTTCTTTGAGCCGTCATTCCGACCGTCCGGGAGTGCGAGGCTCCCGCCGAGCAGGAAGCACTTTCGAGCTTCCAGCCTAAGAATAGAGCGAAGCGATCTCAATCCTCAATCGAGGGAACTTTTCTCCCCTCTCGCTCGTCTCACGTCCCTAAGCGATCATTCCGGACTGAGTGGCGTTACGCGCCGGGCTCCCCCGTCTCGTTTTTCTAGACTTCGCTCGCGACCCCGCAAAGGACTTCCACCGATGAATACCGCCTTGCTATTCTTGGCCACCGCTTTCGTTGCCGCCGGTCCGGTCGAACCGCTGGCACAATGGGACGCCATGTTGGGAGACGTCGCACTCAAGGAGGCTGCGCCGAAGGCTGGCTTTTTGGCCGATGAAAAGGCCTTTTCCGAATTGTGGAAAGCGTGGCGGCCAGGCGAAGACGTCCCGTCGGTCGATTTCAGCAAAGAGCTGATCATCGTCGGCGTCGCCAATGGGCCGAATCGGGCGATGGTGCGTCCGACGATCGACGAGGCAGGCGATCTGAAGTTCACCGTCGTTCAGACCAAGCGCGGCGGGCGGGGCTTCGGATACGCCTTTTTGAAGATGAGCCGAGAAGGAGTAAAAACGGTCAACGGCCAGCCGATCCACGGCAAAGGGGTGCAGGGCGCCCTGATTGCCCCAGACAAATTGCCTTCGTTCGCAGACCAGAAGCTGCAAATCCAACTTTGGGAAACCGACCCCAAAGTAGCCGACGCCAAGGCCAAGCTGATCGAAGAGTTCAGCCTGGAGAAAATCACGCACAAGCAAGGCACGGCGAGCGAAATCCCATTTACCATCGGCGGAAAGCTCGATCCCAATCCCGACAGGCGCTATTACATCACGGCCTTCGTTCTCAAAGATGGCCAGCGAACGCACATTGGCGAAGCCGCCGAGAAAGCCGGGCCGACTTACGTGCTGACCGACGGGAAACCGGCGACCGTGAAGCTGACGCTTCGCGCCATCGGAAAGGAATAAGGGGGCCGAAATCGCAGCCGTGACAGCCAGGAAGCGGCTCTCCATTTCGAGGTCCGCAGGTCGGGCAAAAGTGCCTTAAACTGGCGCCAACAGCCTCTTCAAACCACTGTTCCCCCCGATCGAAGGAGCGAAGGGTCTGGAATACCGCGCGCATTACCGCAATGTCTGCTAGCGGTCCCAACTAAGATATCTGTCATGAACAACGCCGCCTATGAATCGCTCTGCGTGCAGTAGCCTGCTTCCAAGGGGCGGGCGGTCCCAGTCATCTCCCCGGCAAGCTTAAAGCCGCGAACGGCTTAGAGACTACGAC
>DASXPZ010000554.1:0-4324 GCA_036493275.1 Pirellulales bacterium | reverse complement strand
ACGGTTGAGACCAGCAGCGACCCAACCGCGTAACCGACACTGGCGTCAAACTCGTCGCTCAATTCCTGCCGGTGTTGCAACTCGGACTGCCGAATTGTCAAGACGACGTCGCGAACGTCGTCCATGGCCTGTTTGCCATTGTTCTGTTTGACGAGGTCCGCGGCGGTTTCGGCCCCGCCGGGACCGTTGGCGCGAAATGCGTCCAGTGACCTTTTCAGCTCGGCCAATTTCGTGTCGATCGCGCGGTCGAGTTCCGCGACTTCTTTGCTCAGTTGAGGCGCGTCGAGGCTAAGTTGCTTCCGCGACTGGTCCAACTGGCCGATGGCCAGCTCATAAGGCTCCAGATAGGACTCGTCGCCGGTGATTAAAAAACCGCGCTGCCCCGTCTCGGCGTCCTGCAAATAGGAAAACAAACTTTGCAAGTTGAGTAGGGTCTCTCCCGTCTGCGCCACGGCGTGCTGGCCGGCGATGACCATCTGCAGATTTCGATAGGCAATGATCGAATTCAAAAGCAAGAAGAGCAACAGCGCGGTCATGCAGACAGCGACGACCCCAGAAAGCCGCCCCTCTCTGGAACCTGCATAGGACTGGCCTCCCCGGGGGGGAGCGTTGGTCGCCGACTGAGTTACGACATTGGGTATCGCGTCTCCCACAATGATCTCCCTGGAACTTCCTGCGGCAGTCTGCCGCTGCCAGTCGGGTAGTAGGCCCGCGATATCGCCCCTATGGGCCTTATTTGAATCGTACCCATGCCATTCTCCTTGGCAAGCCGATCGGAGACTAAAGCTGTCGGAACCGAGGCTGGCTCCTGATTGTTCTCCAATAGGCGCCCTTAAGATGGATAACTCGAAGCGACTTCGAGATAAAGCACTGAATCGCATTCGTCCGGAGTGGATTCCGCGAAATCGGCACGCGGGTTGCTAATTGGCTAGCGTCGGTCAAACTAACTAGTGAACGCGAGGTACGGCAGATGTCCCTCACCTCCCCATCCTACTCGCAGCCCCCTGCCATTCCTTCACCGGCTCCTCCGACTCACCGAAGAGATACGCGTATGCCTACACTCTTGGTAGTCGACGACGATCGCGCGGTTCGGCATATGGTCTGCCAAGCGTTCGCGGGCTCGGACGTCGAAGTTTTGGAAGCGGCCAACGCCGAAGACGGCATCGAGATCGTCCGCCAACGACATCCCGACACTGTGCTGCTCGATATTCTGCTCCCCGAGATCTCCGGCTTGGAAGCATTCCGAGCATTCCAGGCGCTCGACCCCAAGCTGCCGGTGATCTTTATCACGGCCCTCGATTCGAGCGACACCGCCATCCAGGCGATGTCTTTGGGCGCCTACAACTTTGTCATGAAGCCGCTCGATCTGGCTATTCTGCAAAAGCTGGTGAACCAGGCCCTCGATATCCGTCGCCTGATGAATGTCCCAGTCTCCGTGCCGGGCACGAAGACCAGCGACGATAAAGCGGACCGCCTGGTAGGCCGCAGTCCGGCGATGCAGGAGGTCTACAAGGCGATCGGCCGTGTGGCGTCGCAAAACGTGACCGTGCTCATCCGGGGCGAGAGCGGCACTGGCAAGGAGCTGGTTGCCCGCGCAATCTATCAACACAGCCAGCGCGCCGATCGACCATTTCTGGCCGTCAACTGCGCAGCCATTCCCGATGCCCTGCTGGAAAGCGAGTTGTTCGGCCACGAAAAGGGTTCATTTACCGGCGCCGATCAACGCCGCATCGGCAAATTCGAGCAATGCAACGGCGGCACTCTCTTTCTGGACGAAGTCGGCGATATGTCGCTGCTATTGCAGGCCAAGATGCTGCGGGTGCTGCAACAACAGAAATTCGAGCGCGTCGGCGGCAACCAGACGATTTCGACCGACGTGCGACTGATTACCGCCACCAATCGCGATCTGGAAAAGATGGCCGAGGCCCGCGAGTTCCGCGCGGATCTGTATTACCGTCTGAGCGGTTTTATGATCCATCTGCCGCCGCTTCGCGAGCGCTCGACCGACGTGCCGCTATTGCTCGAATACTTTTTGCGGCGCTTTGCCGAGGTCCTCTCGAAAGACGTGCGCGGAATCTCGCCCGAAGCCCTCGATATGTTGCTCAAGTATCACTGGCCGGGGAACATTCGCGAGTTGGAGAACGTCGTTCGGCAGGCCTTGTTAAGCACAGTCGGGCCAGTATTGCTGCCGGAGTTTTTGCCGCCAACGATCCATGCCACGCCAGTAGATGGCGACGGAGAGCCAGGAAGCGATCGACACGATCTGACCATGACCATCGATCGGATCTTGGCCGACGGCAGTGAGAACGTGCATGCGGAGTCCGTGGCGGCGCTGGAGCGCTACGTGTTGACGCACGTGTTGCGTAAGACGCAGGGAAATATCTCGCACTCCGCCAAAACGCTGGGCATCACCCGCGGCAGTCTGCGCAACAAAATTCGCGCGCTCGGATTATCGATCGACCGCCAGATCAACATCGACACCGGCGAAGGGGACGAAGACGAAGGGAGCGAGTCGTCGGCGCCGCATTGAGATTTGGCGGCGAAGAGCGAATCAAGACGCTACTTTCGATGATCGGCCAGTGTCGCAGGCCGAAATCTCGTCTTGGTGTTTAGACCCCTTCGTCCCCGGAGAGCGTCGAGTACTCCGTGGCCAGCGCTGAGAGCAGGCGGGCGATCTCCTTGTCCGCGGCGCGCATCAACTTTCCCGTCGTTTCGGCGTTCTGGAGAGCGCAACTGGTTTCCACGGCTTGCAAGGCTCGCACGGCAGGTTCGGCCGTGAAATTGGCCGATAAACCCTTCAAGCTATGCGAGGAGCGCTGGACGCTGTTCCAATCCTGCCGGGCCAGCCCAGTGCGTCCGGCGCGCACCAATCCGGGAATGTCCTCCAAAAAGAATTGGATCAGTTCCTGTAACAATCGTTTATCTCCTCCGAGTCGCGCGAGCGACGCCGAAAGATCAATCACGGGACCGATGTTCTTCAAGCTGGCAGGAAGCGTGGCTTCGACCGCAGCGCTGGTAAGTGATCGTCTGGATCGTGCGCATATTTCCTCGATCATTTGCGGAATTCGACGCGTATCGAACGGCTTCGGGACAAATTCGTCGGCGCCCGCCGCCAGGCACCGGTCGCGGAAGCCATTCGCGTTTTCCGCCGTCACGATGATGATCGGAACCTGCGGCGGATCGGCCTCGAAGACTCGCAACAGGGCAGTCGCTTGCAACCCGTCCAGAATCGGCATCTGGACGTCCATTAAAATGACGTCCGGACGACGCTCGAAATACTGTGGAATGGCAGCCAGTCCATTCGAGGCAACTCGGACGCGGTGGCCGGCCGACTCAAGAATGCTTTTCAGCAACTTCTGTGTCGCTGGCACGTCCTCCACAATCATCACGTCCCATCCTGCGGGGGTAAGACGCTTTGCGATATCCGCAGGCATTGGACGATTACCTAAATTACCGACAGCTTTCATCATTTGGCGCCGTCCATCTCTGGTATAGCCTAAGCATCTCGTGCCAATCCACCGAGCCAAAGCCCGTCGAGCGCCGGCTCATTGCCAATCAAAGACGCAACACGGCTTACGATCCGGACCGCATCGCTCTCCGGAAGTCAGCAATTCCTATGCCCTTGGAACGAGTTAAGACGTTGCCGAACCACTTCGCTGAGTTACAAAACCGTCTCAATCCTGATTGGGAAAATGGATTCTCTGAAAGAATAGCGTGCCTAAATAGGATTGTCTGCCATCTGCCCATGATCGCCGCTAGCCGAGCCGCTGGCGCGAATGAGATCAGAATGCCCTGCCGACGCGCAGAGGACCCACTCCGACCTACTGAAAAGTGGGCGAGGGACAGAAGTAGAAAAATCGCCCGATAATCGCTTGGGACCCCAGACGCCAACTTCAGCGGGTATAGCGCCGTGTCGGGTGGCTGAATTCCAAAGCGATGTCGGGCTTTGGGCTCATTCCGTCTTGTCCCGAGCCAAATCCGCCCTGCACACCTCATCCCTTGGTCTGGGCCGCCGGATTGACTTCCGACAGGGCCAAATCATTAAGCTTCTCGTCGGCCATCTTCTCTTCGTCGAGCGTCCGATCGAGCGCCTCGGCGGCCTGGTGGTACCCTAACAACTCGGCATAAGTTCGCGCTGCTCCATACGCCGCCATCTCGTAGTGCTCCACTCGTTGAGCAGCGGCGATCAGCGCGGCGTCTTTGATGGCCGGGTCTCCCTGTTCCTCGATCAATTTCGCGGCCTCTTCAATCAGCCCTTCCATGGCCTTGCACTTCGTTGCGCGAGGGGTATGCCCAAGCTGCTCAAAGATCTGCTCCAACCGCT
>DASXPZ010000553.1:0-4879 GCA_036493275.1 Pirellulales bacterium | reverse complement strand
GTACGAAGCGCAATTGAAAAGCACAGCCGCGCAAATCGCCGAACGTCTGCCGGGGCACGCCTGGCAGATGGCGTATCAAAGCCGGAGCGGCCCGCCGAGCCAGCCGTGGCTAGGGCCGGATATCTGCGACGCCCTGCGAGCGCTCGCCGAGCGCGGCCAACGGCAGGTGGTCATCGCGCCGATCGGTTTTCTTTCGGACCATCTGGAGGTTCTGTACGACCTGGACGTCGAAGCCCGCGCGGTGACAGATGAGTTGGACATGACGATGGCCCGCGCCGCGACGGTCGGCACGCACCCCAGGTTTGTCTCGATGATCCGCGAATTGATTTTGGAGCGGATCAAACCAAACGCGCCACGCCGGGCAATTGGAGAATTGCCGCCAGTCGATGACATCTGCCCCGCCGATTGCTGCCTGCTGGGTGGGCGGAATGGGTGAGACGCGCTACGGATCCCAAGGAAGGGACATCGTCCACTTTGCGCCCAGTAATCGGGAGTGATTCGCTATCTGGTCATCTGTAGCAGTTTCACCGGTAATTAGAAATCGGGGCGGCGGGAAGCGGGCGTGAGGCTCGATTTCTGTGATTTCCAAAAATCGTGTGCGATCTGCGTCGATGGGCCGCTCAATCTCGAAACTCCCCAATGCATCAGTGAACTTCTGATAGAACCCATCGTCGTCATCGCTTAACGCGGCGATCTCATCGAGTTCGATCGTGATGTAGCGACCTTTCGCGTCCGCAATTGCGGAGCGAAGCAGTGCTGCGTACTCATCAACCTGGCCTTCTGTTGAGAAGAGTCGATTCACAACCGGAATCGCCTGCGCTAATTGCTTTAGACCCACGGACTTCTCGACCACCGGACCCTGAGCCAGGACGCTTTCGCCGTCGATCTCGAAACGCTGCGAGCGCATATTCGCGGGGCGAAAGAGCGCCATCCAAAGCAATGGGACTGTATAGGATCCTCCGGCGATCACTTGCAATTTGTCATCGAATTCTGGATCGCTCCGGCCGGGATACAAAGTCTCGACATTCGATGTGCAGAGATACGAGCGGTTGCCCATCGGCGCGGCTCTCCTTTTGGGTAATTTAACTCGTCGCGTATGCAGATATTTCAAAGAATCTGAACGAACCAAGTACCTTTACTTAGCATTTCATCGGGCCGAGATCAAACTTGCGACACGCCAAGTGACATTCCAAATCCAGGGCCGCCTGTTGAGTTTGACTCCCCTCCCTGCCGCGCTGTAGCATGCTGGCTGCCGATGCGATTGCGGTGGCGACTGTTTCGCCCTGCGCGCTTCTTTCGCAAGTCCGGAGATGGCCGATGCTTACCATTCGTGGCAGCTCGCCCGACGGGCGACAGCCCTGGTCGCGACGCGACGTGCTGCGCGTCGGCCTGGCGAGCGGCATGGGGCTGATCGGTGGCGCCGGCCTCGTCGGCGGCTCGAACATTCTCACAGCCGCGCAACCGCTGGCCGCTGGATCGCCGACCAATCCGCGCGGCTTCGGGCGCGCGAAGTCATTGGTGCTGGTCTATCTCTTCGGCGGGCCAAGCCACATCGACATGTGGGACATGAAGCCGCAGGCCCCCAGCGGCATTCGCGGCGAGTTTCATCCGATCGACACGAATGTCAGCGGCGTTCAAATCACGGAGCATCTGCCGAAGCTGGCGCGGATCGCCGACAAATATTCGATTATTCGCTCGCTGACGCATGGCGATAGCTCGCACGGCTCGGCGTCGCACACCATGCTCACTGGTCGCCGCCCCAAGAATCTGGGCGAGGTGCCGCCGCGCGAAGACGACTTTCCGAACTTTGGCGCCGTGCTGAGCCGACTGAAACCGTCGGACGCCGGGACCGCCCCTTTTGTCTCATACCCTTGGAACATTTCGACGAGCACCAACGTTGTACCCGGCCAAAACGGCGGACTGCTCGGCCAGGGTTGCGACCCGTGGCGCGTGGTTCCCGCCGCGGGGGGCGGTGGCGGATTCGACGTCCCCCTGGCGACGTTGCCCGAATCGATCAACCCGGCCCGGCTTGAATCTCGCCGCCGCTTGCTCGAACAACTCACCACCGCGCGCAACGCCGAGATCTCCGGCGAACTGACGGGCATTTACGGTCGCGCGTTCGAGCTGCTGCTAGCGCCGCGCTTCTTGGAGGCCTTTCGCGTCGAGCGCGAAACAGTCGCAATGCGCGAGCGCTACGGGCAAAACGTGTTTGGTCAGAGCTTGCTGCTGGCGCGGCGCCTGGTCGAGGCGGGCGTGCGAACGACGGTCGTCTATTGGCCCGATCGATCGGAGCCTGAGGCGTTCAATAACAACGGCACGATCGACAAAGTGGCGGTCGCGGCGTGGGACACGCACGGAATGCACGTCGGCAACACGCCCAACTTTCCGCGGCTACGCGATCACAATCTGCCGCCATTGGATCAGGGACTCTCGGCGTTTTTGGGAGATCTGTCGGAGCGCGGGCTGCTCGAAGACACGCTCGTCGCCATCACGGGGGAGTTCGGCCGTTCGCCCAAGATCAATCATGACGCCGGCCGCGACCATTACGGCAACGTCTTCTCGGCGATGCTGGCCGGCGGCGGCGTGCGCGGCGGGCAGACGTACGGCACGTCGGACAAAATTGGCGCCTTCCCGGCCGATCGGCCCGTCACGGCCGGAGACTTCGCGGCCACGCTCTATCACGCCATGGGCATCGCCCCAGAAGCCGAAATCCATGACCGCTTCGGCCGCCCTCACCGCGTGGCGGAAGGATCGCCGGTGTGGGATTTGTTGGCGTAATGGTTGGATATCTTATTGAAGGGCAGTTTCAAAACCCTTCTCCCTGTATAGACGGAGACATCCTTTACAGGTGTTCGGAGACATAGTTTACACTTTTTAGCGGTCATGCTTGAGCCTCGAAGGAGGTGTCGCATGCCGTGGAAAGAAGTGTCAACGATGTCGTTACGTGCGGAGTTTGTGGCGTTGGCTGCCGCGACGACTCCTCGCTGCTCGGCTGTTCCGCCGACAATGACCGGCCGCCCGACGAGGCGCGGATCATCGCGCTCCTCGACCGAGGCGTAGAAGGCGTCCATGTCGACATGCAGAATCATCGGCGGCGGCGCTCATGTTCGTCTTTTTGCTCGCGCGAGACGGTTAAGATCATACCATTGAGTGGTGATTGTGGCGCAATGCGCAATTGTGAAAGAGCAGTGGCGGCGACGGCGAGTTGTGTGCGGCGGAGAAGTGGATCGCCGAAAGCGGCGCGCGGCTCGGCGAGAGCCTCGATTTCTCGGAACGTCGCGCGCCCGGAGGCTGGGTTGCCGCTTTCAGCCGGGTGAAACTCTTGTAGAATCTTGACGGTTTCAGCCCCCTCTAAAACAGCGGGTCGAACGGCGAGGGCGCCATGAGTGTGATCTTGTTTACGGGGCTGGTGTTTGTCGGTTCCTTGGCAGCGGGTTTTCTCGGTTCGCTCACCGGCCTGGGGGGCGGCGTGGTGCTGGTCCCATTGTTGGCGATCGGCTTCGGCGTCGACCTGCGCTACGCGATCGGCGCCTCGCTCGTCTCAGTGATCGCCACGTCCAGCGGCGCGGCGGCCGCGTATGTGCGCGAAGGCTATTCGAACATCCGCGTTGGCATGTTTCTCGAAATCGCCACGACTGTTGGCGCAGTGGCCGGCGCGTTCTTGGCCTTGATTGCGCCGAGCAACTTGATCTCGATCATCTTCGGCGTGATCTTGATCGTGTCGGCCGTCCTTTCCAGCCGAAAACTAGTCGATCGGCCTGGCGCCCAATCGAGCCCGCTGGTCGAACGGCTCCGTTTGGATTCAACCTATCCGACGTCGACTGGCCCGCAGGCCTATCACGTGCAGCATTTGCCGCTCGGTTTTGGGCTGATGTTTATCGCCGGCATCCTATCCGGACTGTTGGGCATCGGCTCCGGAGCGTTCAAAGTCTTGGCGATGGACCAGGTGATGCGGCTTCCGTTCAAAGTATCGACGACGACGAGCAACTTCATGATCGGCGTCACGGCGGCCGCCAGCGCCGGGGTCTACCTCAATCGCGGCTATATCGCGCCGACGGTCGCCATGCCGGTCATGCTGGGAGTTCTGGCCGGTTCGCTGGTCGGAGCGCGGGTGTTGGTTTCTGCCCGGGTAGGCGTGCTGCGCGCGATCTTTGCGGTCGTCGTTTTCGCGCTGGCCTGCGAGATGATTTACAAAGGAGTGACCGGTGACGTCTAAAACACAACCAGCGCGCAGCGAGTGGACCGACGAGCAGGTCGATCAGTGGATCGGTCGACTATTGCAGCTGGGGGTGATGCTATCGGCGACGCTGGTCGCCGCGGGAGGAATCTGGTACCTGGCCGGCCACGCAAACGCTCCGGCCGATCACGAGCAATTTCATGGCGAGCCCGCGTCGCTCCGCGACATCAATGATATTCTCGTTTCGATCGGCCGATTGAACAGCTTAGATCTGATTCAGCTCGGACTGCTGACCTTGATTCTGACGCCGATCGCGCGCGTGGCGTTCACCGTGGTGGCGTTTGTTGTGCGTCGAGATTACGTATTTGTCGCAATCACGTTGCTGGTGCTGGCAATCTTGCTCGCGACGCTGTTTGGCGCTGCACTGATGCCGGGCTGAGAAGAGGACGGGCGGCTCGTTCAGAACAACATCGTGGCTTGCAGCGTGAACGGAAACGCTCCGGGCGTGCCTGGCACGCGGGCCGGGTCGGGAATGTACGACAAGTTCGGCTGCACGAAGACGTTGTCGGTGACTTTCATCTGATAGTACCAGGTCAGAATCACTTCGTGCGGTCCTAATGGCGCAGGTCCGGTTCCGTAGCCGGTGTAAAAAGCTCGGCCGATGTTGGGATCCGAATTTTGTCGCCCCCAGGCCATGGCGAA
>DASXPZ010000552.1:0-4018 GCA_036493275.1 Pirellulales bacterium | reverse complement strand
ATGATTACTTTAAGCGAGATCATGGGTCGTCTTTGCGAGCGAAGCGAAGCAATCCACCTTCTTGGCGCATGAACTATGGATTGCTTCGTCGCCCTGTCGGGCTCCTCGCGATGACGCTTCTACATCGACTGAAAACCATCACGTTTTAGCGAATCTCTCTTCCAAGACTTTGGCGAGGCGGCTTGTTTTTGCGGTTATCCACCGCGCCTGCGACCTCGCCGTAATTCCGCCGACTGCGCGCCACGAAGCGAGTGAAAGCTGAGTGCATCTCATCTTCCGGGATGCCCTCACATCCCCTCACCGTGCTCTGGAAGATGAGACAGACTGGCCCCGGGGCTTTTTTTAGCTGTCTGATTCGCGCCGTGCAAAGCGGCCAAGGTATCGAAGCGCCGGCTGATGACAGCAGCGTGCGCGTCTTGATCTTACTCTTTGTTCTACAAATGCGTCGTCCAACTTGCGAGCCGCTATTGTGAGTCGTCACATTCGCGGCGCACTAAGGCCCGAATTCGCCGCGACCATTTGCGCCGCCAGGATCGGGGGTTTGTGCAGTGGAAATAGGGGGACGGATCGGATGTCGAGGTCAAGGATCCTGCTGACCATCCTCGTCGTGCTACCCGCAACCGCGTTGAGCTTGAAGACAACTGTTACCGAGTCCGTTGCCGAGGAGTGCCGGGCAAAGCCCGGCGCGTCAGCGCCGCAAGGCACTCGCTGGCGGTACCGCGTCAGTCGTCTGGAGCACCGGCATTGCTGGTTTCTGAACCACGAAACAGCCAAGGCACATTTTCGCGCGCGTGAAGCAGCGTCGGATTCCGGATCAGAGAGTGGGGTCGCTCAATCAAGTCCGGCCGCGGAGGGCAGTTCCCCAACTGAAACAGCAGCGGCAACTCCACTGCGCCCGGCATCCGTTAGAACGATCTCCGTACGGGCGGCAGCCGCGCAGGCGCCAGCCGAGGCGGCGCCGGCCGGTCCATCAACTGGGGAAGATGGGACGACGGCGTATTTCTCGGCGCGCTGGCCGAGTGCCTCCAAGTTATCGGATGTTGACATGCCTGGATTTGCAGGAACTCCTAGCAGTTACGCGGAGACCTATTCAGCAGCTTACGCCGACGAGCAAACGCCATTGGCGTGGCCCCGCACGGAAGCCGCACAGAATCGGTCGCCCCTCGACCTGATCAGGGGGGTGCTCTGGCGAACGATTTTTCAGATCGGCGCGCTGCTAGCAGTCTTGCTGGCGATTGCTGGCGGAGCCTTTAAGCTAGTCCCTCGGCTGCGCCAAAATCATTCTCTCGATGCGGAGCGAACGGCTGACGAACTGCCTGCGCAGCGAACGGCGGCAAAGGATGCGGCCGATCGCAATTCGAGTGAGGAAACCCGGCAAGCCCGGCATGTTCCGCGGCCGGTGACGTTGACTGATCCTGCCCGCGATCTGAAAAAGAGCTTGGCGGAACTGATGGGGGACTTGCGGCGGGCAAGAACGTCTCAGCTCGCGTCGCGGTCGTTTGCGCCGCGCAAGCTCGGTGGCAGCTTGCAAAAGCGCCAGTCCGCGCGCGATCTGCTGCCGCCGATCGACGGCTGGGGGCAAGCGCGCGTCGGCGCCGCCGCACCGGTAGCGAAGGCGTCCGCTTGGATCGCCCCCGCCCGGCGGCATGTGCTGGCGACTGACCTGCCCGAAACGCCGCTCGCCGCGGCCCCCAGTCTTGTCCCGGCGTAGCGCCCGTGACGCCACCGCTTGTACGTCGCAAAGTGAACGACGTGTTGGAGCCGGAGAGCGAGCGCCGGGAGCAAAGCGCCGCAGAGACCTAAGTGTCGTCAACAGCAGAGGTTCGCGTCGGCAAGACCACTCGAAACACCGAGCCCTGAGGACTGGCCGGGGAAGCCGTGAGCTGACCTTCGTGGCGCTCGACGATTGTGCGACAAATAGCCAAGCCCAAGCCCATCCCGTCCGGTTTCGTCGTAACGAACGCTTCAAATATTTTGTCCGCCTTGTTTGGATCGATCCCGGAGCCGGAGTCCTCCACCGCTACAACGATCGCTCTTTCCCCGTGATGTTCTGAACTCAATCTCAGTACCCGGCGATCGTGCTGCATGCCGTCCATCGCTTCGATGGCGTTGTTCACCAGGTTGATGAAGACTTCCTGCAATTGACCTTTGTGGCCCACGACAAAAGGCAGTTGAGAGGCCAAGTTGACGTCGATCGTTATGCGCCGATCATTCAGCTGTTCGTGCAGCGTCTGCAGCACATCGCGTGCCAATTGATTTATGTCGATCGGCTCCTCGCCCTCACCGGCTTTGCTGAAGAGATTACGAATGCTGTCGAACACGTGGCTCGCTCGATAGCCGTCGCTTACGATCCTGGCCAGCGCCGATCGCACTTCCTCGAGGTCGGGCGGCGAATGACCCAGATATCGCAGAGCCGCATTGCCGTTCATTGTTATCGCCGCCAGGGGTTGCTTTACCTCATGCGAGATTGAAGCCGCCATCGCTTCCAGGTTCATCAGCTTGTTGTTTCGTTCACGCTGCAGCATCTCAATGGACTTTGCCAGCTCGCGCGTGCGCGCCTGAACATTGTCGAACAGCCGCGCATTCTGTATCGCCAGGGCCGATTGCGCCGCGAAGGTCTTGACCAGATCGACGGAGTTCTCCGTGAAAAAGCCGGGGGTCCTTCGGCGGATCACGAGGACGCCCACAAGATCCGCGCCTCGCATCAACGGTGCCGCCAGCACTGCGCGATATCCGGCAGCGAGAATGAGCCGGTTCAATGGGGTAGCGGGTTCTTCGCGCAAATCGGCAATCTGAACAAGCTCGCCTTGTTTCAGGGGAAGCGCGACGTCGACGGCGTCAAGGCCGATTTGCCGCTGCTTCAACGCTGCAATCAATTCTCGGTCCATGCCGTAGGTGGCACGCAGATGAAACAAGCGTTGCGCGTCATCGAAGACGTAGATCGCGCCGGCGTCGGTGCTGGAAAGCTGCACGGCCTTGGCGGCGATGGCGGAGAGGACGGTCTCCAGGTCCAGCGTCTTGTTCACCGCCTGGGACACTTCCGCGAGCATGCGCAGCTCGCCGACCGAACGGCTGAGCTCCTCGCTGCGCGTGCGCAGTTCGGTCAGCAGCCGGGCATTTTCGATCGCGATAATGGCCTGATTGGCAAAGCCGGCGAGCAAGGCGATTTGCCGATCGGTAAATGGACGCACGACTTGCCGATAAACGCTGATCGCCCCGACCAGATCGTTTTTTCTTATCATTGGGACGAGCAGAATCGACCGCATATCCGCGAGCTCGACAGCCGCTACCGCAGTCGCATTGCCGGCAATATAGAACTGGTCGGTGGCCAGATCGCGAATGTTGATCGCCGCTTTTGTTTCCACCATGCGGGCGATAAACGAGTTCGGAGCAGGACGCAGCGGTAAACGCCGGCGGACTTCAGCAAGAGCAGGTGGCGTATTGTGCGTGGCCACCAGATGCAAGGCTTCGTCTTCCCAGCGATAGATGTTTCCAAAAGTGGCGTTGCACAGGCGAACGGCCTTTTCCAGGATCGTTGCAAACACCGGCTCAAGATCGCCGGCAGAACTGCTGATAACCTGGAGGATTTCCGATGTCGCCGCCTGCTGCTGCAGCGCCTCATCAAGCTCGCGGGCCAGCCGCGCCGGCTTGGTATCCCGCCCAGCACCGCTGGAACGTGGACGCGGCGCCGCCTTCGACGCGCGGCGGCGCTTGCGCGCGGGGGGCTTACGGCGCCGCGCCTTGGGTAGCTTGCCGCCAGCTTTCGCGCGCCTCCTCATCGCCGCCCCCAACGCGTTGGCCAAGGCCTCCTATGGGCAAGCTAGCACAACGGAGCGGTCCGTCGTGAGGTCTAACGCGGCGCGCGTCCGGCCGGACGTTGCGATGTGTCTCGTCACCGTCGAATTCCGATGTCCACGCTCAATCTGTCTCCTTCCAAAGCCGCATGTGATCGCGCGCCGAAAGCGACGTTGCGTGTCAAGGAGCGAGGTCGTGGTTTTTTGAGGAGCCTCTTCTAACC
>DASXPZ010000551.1:0-7389 GCA_036493275.1 Pirellulales bacterium | reverse complement strand
TGCCGGCCGATTGCAAGAATCCCACGCGGCTCGACCTGGCCCGCTGGCTGGTCGACAAGTCGAATCCGCTGACGGCGCGGGTGACGGTCAACCGGATCTGGCAGCAGTACTTTGGCCGTGGTCTGGTCGAGACGTCGAACGATTTCGGCACGCAGGGATCCCGCCCCACGCACCCGGAACTGCTCGATTGGCTGGCCGGCGAATTGATTTCGCGCGGGTGGAGCATGAAGTCGCTCCACCGGCTGATCGTGACCTCGGCCACGTATCGGCAATCGTCGCAGGCGCGGCCCGAACTGGCGAACGTCGACGCGGATAATCTGTTGCTCGCCCGTCAAAAGCGGTTGCGCGTCGAGGCCGAGATTGTGCGCGACCTGACGCTCAGCGCCAGCGGCCTGCTTTGCGAAAAAATCGGCGGGCCGAGTGTCTTTCCGCCGCAGCCCGAGGGAGTGATGGCCCTGACGCGCAGCGTGCGAACATGGCCGACAAGCAAGGGCGAAGACCGCTACCGCCGCGGAATGTACACGTATTATTGGCGTTCCACGCCCCATCCCTTCTTGCGCGTGCTCGACGCCCCGGACGGCGCAACGACTTGCACACGGCGAGATCGGGCGAACACGCCGCTGCAAGCGCTCACGCTGTTGAACGACGAAGCCTGCATTGAGGCGGCCCGCGCCCTGGCGGCGCGGGTGCTGGCGGAGCCGAGCGCGGCGGACGCCCAGTCGCGGATTCGCTATGCCTTTCGCCTCTGCCTGGCGCGGGAGCCGAGCGACTACGAGCGGGCTTGCCTGGCCGAACTGCTGGCGGACGAACTGGCGCGAGAAGAACTTCCAGCCGAAAAGCGAATCCTGGTCGCCTGGACCTGCGTCGCCCGGGCGCTCTTGAACGTCGACGAATTCATGACCCGCGAGTAAACGAGAGTGAAACGGATCACGAAGGCGACCCTCTAACAAGGTCGCGGGGTTAAACGAGAAGTGAAGCGTTTCGGGAGGGCAAGGCTCCTGGCGAGCCGCGAACCTCCGATCGCCCGTCTATCAAATCAAAACCACCATGAAACCCATCCTCCTCTCACTTCAACAACAACTCCGCCTGCAATCTCGGCGGCAGTTTTTCAGCGATTGTGGGCTGAGCCTGGGAGGGATCGCGCTGGCGGCGATGATGGAGCGCGAGGGATTCACCGCCGAGTCCGCCGCAGGCGCTTCGCTTGAGGCGAATCCCCTCGCGCCACGGCCTCCTCATTTTCCCCCGAAGGCGAAGGCGGTTATTCAGCTCTTCATGGCGGGCGGCCCCAGCCAGTTGGAGCTCTATGACAATAAGCCAAAGTTGAAAGCGCTCCACGGCCAGGCGCCTCCAAAATCGTTCACTGAAGGCAAGCGGTTTGCGTTCCTCAAGCCCGACGCGCGACTGCTCGGCAGCAAGCGAACCTTTGCGCGGCGCGGCCAGAGCGGGCTGGAGATTTCGGAGCTATTGCCTCACACGGCCTCGATCGCCGATCAGATTTCAATCATTCGGACGATGAAGACCGAAGTCTTCAACCACGGCCCGGCCAAGCTGATGCTGGCCACCGGCTCGCCTCAATTCGGCCGGCCGAGCATGGGGAGCTGGGTGCAATACGCGCTGGGGAGTGAAACGCAAAACCTTCCCGGCTTCGTCGTGCTCAATTCCGGCCCGCGCGGGCCGCGCTCCGGCGCCGCGCTGTGGGGGAACGCCTTCTTGTCGAGCGTCTATCAAGGCGTGCCGCTCCGTTCATCCGGCGATCCGATTCTGAATCTGGCCACGCCCGCCGGCGTCAGCAAAACAGAGCAGCGCCGCACGCTCGACGCGATCGGCCGCCTGAACGCCCGTCATCGCGAGACGACCGGTGACGACGAAATCGCCACGCGCATCGCCGCCTACGAGATGGCCTACCGCATGCAATCGAGCGCGCCGGAGTTGATCGATCTCTCCGGCGAAACGGCCGAGACGCTGACTCTGTATGGCGCGGAGCCGGGCAAGGGCTCATTCGCCAACAATTGCCTGTTGGCCCGCCGCCTGGTCGAGCGCGGCGTCCGTTTCATCACCCTCTTTCACACCGATTGGGACCATCACGGCGGCAGCGAGAACCTGGAAGGCTCGCTCGAAAAAATCTGCGGCGAGACCGATCGCCCGGCTGCGGCGCTGGTGATGGATCTCAAGCGGCGCGGCTTGCTCGACGACACGCTCGTCGTCTGGGGTGGCGAGTTCGGCCGCACGCCGATGGGCGAAGACCGCGGCTCGCTCGGTCGGGATCATCATATCGAAGCTTATTCGATGTGGCTGGCCGGCGGCGGAGTCAAGCCGGGACTGACGATCGGCGAGACCGACGAGCTCGGCTTCGGCGCCATCGAGCCCGCGCAGCAAGTTCACGTGCATGACCTGCAAGCGACGATTCTGCATCTGCTGGGGCTTAACCATCTAAAGCTCACCTATCGCTTCCAAGGCCGCAACTTCCGCCTGACGGACGTGGGCGGCGAAGTCCTGCATTCGCTGCTGGCCTGAAAAACGATTCGGAAAGTCGAGTCCAGCTATGTTCCGCATGATACGTTCGATCGCCGCTGCGCTCTTCGCGCTTTCGGCCGCCGTTTCGCTCGCCGCCGCGGCGGAATGGACGCGCAATGACGCCCGCGACGAGATCGTGCGGAACTACGGCGTCGTCTGGCCGATCATCGGCAAAGACGATTCACTGAGTTACGCGATCGATCTGGCGCCCGATCTGGACGACGCCACGCTGCTGGCGCCCTTCGCGCCGATAGTCGAGCTAATCCTGGCGGAAGAAAACGCCGCGGCAGCGCTCGATCAGCTCAAAGGCAGCGAGGTATTGCGGGCCCTCTCGCTCGATGATCCTACGGTCGACACGCTGCGAAAATCGGCCCAGTTCAAAAACCTCCGAACGCTGTGGTTGATCGGTTCGGAAGATGACGATCTGACCTCGCTCGAAGAGCTGAAAGCCGCCACAGGGCTGCAAGGCTTGGGGATCGAAGGCTACACCCTTTCGAAGGGCGCGGCCGAGGCGCTGGCGCAGTTCGAAGTTTTGACCGGACTCACACTTGCCTGCGACCTTCGAGGGGACGTTCTCAAGCCGCTCGCCGCGCTGACGAAGCTGGCGGACCTGGTGATCGACGACGCGGCGGGCGAGCCAGTCGAATTGAAATCGCTGGGGAGCTTGCAAAGCTTGCAATCGCTCAGCCTGCAACTGGCCCCGGAGCAACCACTGAGGGCGAAGGACTTCGAGGTGATCGCCAAGCTGCCAAAGCTCGAACGTCTCGATCTCGGTGCGTCGGCCTGGAAGGAAGAAGACCTGCTCAAGCTGAAATCGAGCCGCAGCTTGCGGTTGATCGCCTGCGACAGCTCGCTCGACGCCGACGCGGCGGCCAGGTTGACCAAAGAATTCGGCCTGATTCGCTTTGTGCCGTATGGTCCGGCCTTGAATCCGATCGACGATTTGAAAATGCCGAAAGTCACGGCCCTGTCGCTTGCGTACGACGAGACCGAGAAAGGGGCCGATCCCACGCTGCGCAACCCGGCGAAAGAATACATCGGCGACGGCCTAGTCGAAGAGGAGAAGCCGATCGACGCGGCCGACACGATCGCCAAGCTGCGCAAGATTCTCAGCGATCGCGAAACGTACCAAAACGCCGAATCGCAAGATTGCTACATGCCGGAACGGGCAGTGCGGCTTGCGGCGGGGGAAGTCACTTTGGAAATCCTCTTCTGTATGGACTGCAGGTTCGTCGAAGTTCACGAGGTCAAGGCCGGAGATGGCCTGATTCCCAAGCCGGGCGATCCCACGCGCTATACGCATTCGCTTGGCGACGAGGCTGGCGCCGAACTGTCGGCGATCGTCGATCGAGCATTGGGCAAATGACAGAAGGTAACAGGCGGCGGCGTACCGGATTTGGCCTAAGCATATGCCGACTGAGTCAGTCTCCGCGCGGCGCTGATCTCCATCGAGCCGCCATGATCCAACAGACAGGCGTCTGTTTATGGATTCGCGGTCAAAATCTCTATAAAATCCCAAGCTGCTCTGGTAAGTAGGTCGAGAGAGTTTCTATAGTTGCTGTTACTGTTCGGCGGTAACGCGCGGGAGATCCGTGCGTGAGTTGCATTGCCGCAAATCGCGCGCGAGGAAGCGGACCAGGTCTCGAGCATCAGGGGCGACCGCGCCATGCAACTTTCGCGGACTGTGGAATATGCCTTGCACGCCACGTTGCAGCTCGCCCGCGGCGCCGCGGGCGGACCTATTTCCAGCAGCAAGCTGGCCGCGGTTGGCGTGATGCCGGAGCGGTTTCTTTTGCAGGTGCTGCGGCAGATGGTCACGCATGGCCTGCTCCGCTCAACCCGCGGCGTAGATGGCGGCTACGCCTTGGCGCGCGATCCAAATGAGATCACCTTGCTCGACGTGATCGAGGCGGTCGAAGGCCCGCTGGTGTTCAAGCCCCCTTCGGCGCAGACCTTGCCCGAGCCGACTTGGACGGGCCTGCGCGTGACACTCGATAACGGCGTCGCCGCGCTTCGCGCGGAATACGCCAGACTGACATTGGCGCAGATCGTAAAGGACTCCGCCGCGGAGCAGGCCGCTTCGGCGGCCGCGCCGCCGGTCGATTCGTCCCCGGCGCCTGTTTCGTCTGTTTCAGCGAAGACACGCCGGGATGGCCCCGCCAATTCGATCGTTAGCCACACCGATCCGTCGCTGGACCGCGCGAACCGCGCTTCGATCTAAGACCGCTGCCTTGCGCTTCCTCGCGATGAATTTTGCTCTGCTCCTGGGGCTCAATCGGCGTTCTTTATTTCCGCACGATCACGGCCAGCCATGCCTGGGGACCGCCAGGACTGAAGGCGATTCCTTCGATATCGGTGCGGGCTTCGAAGCGGATCGGCTCGATCGATTCGATGGCAAAGTTCTCTGCAAATGCCGCGTGCAATTCCTGTTGCGAGACTCGCCGCGGCCCTTGCACGCCCGGCTCCTTGTCGCTGAAGCACAGAAGCCAGAGCCGTCCGCCCGGCTTGAGCACGGTGGCCAGGCCCGCCACGTAGCGCCGCCGCGACTCGTCGTCAAAACAATGGAATAAGCCGCAATCAATGACGCTATCGAACTGCTCCGGAAGGTCGGATAGCGCGAGCGCGTCGACGACTAGAAACGTGGCGGTCAGACCGCGCTCGGCGCATTTGCGCTGCGCGCGGCGGATCGGCTCTTCCAAATAATCGACGCCGGTCACCTTGCGACCACGCGCGGCGAAGAACAGCGAGTTCTCGCCCGTGCCGCATCCGGCGTCGAGAATCGAACCGACGACGTCGTCGGCCACCTCGACCAGCGCCGGCTGCGGGTGGCCGATATCCCACGGGGCCTGCCCGGCGTAGGCGCTTTTGAACAGAGCGCGATCTGGGATGTTGGACATTTTCTGTACTCGATTAGTCTATTGCGGTGCAACGCGCCTCGCGGCTCGGCAGGAGCCTCGCCCTCCCGGTTATTTGCGCTTCAACACCGTACTCGGGGTTGATCGGCAAGAACCTACGCTCGTTGGCGGCTGGCGCGTTTGCGGTCGTTTTCTGTCAGCAGGATTTTGCGCAGACGGATCTGCGTCGGCGTGACTTCGACCAGCTCGTCTTCCTCGATGTACTCCAGGGCTTCTTCGAGCGTCATCACGCGCGGCGGCTTGAGGATGATGTTGCGATCGCTCCCCGAGGCCCGCATGTTGGTGAGCTTCTTTTCCTTGGTCGGATTGACCGGCATGTCACCGGTGCGGCTGTTCTCGCCGACGATCATCCCTTCGTAGACCTCTACGCCAGGGCCGACGAACATTTCGGCTCGGTCTTGCAGGCCGTCGAGACCAAAGGCCACGGCCTTGCCCGGCTGCATCGAAATCAGCACGCCGTTGCCGCGGCCCGGCACGTCGCCGGAGATGGGTCGGTAACTTTCGAAGCGGTGGTGCATCACGGCCGTCCCTTGCGTGGCGTTCAAGAGCCGCGTCCGCAGCCCAATCAGGCCGCGCGCCGGGATCGAAAACGTGACGTGCGAAAGCTCGCCGCGGTTTCCCATTTCGACCAGTTGCCCGCGCCGCGCGCCGACCAGTTCCATGACGGGCCCCAGCCGGTCGGGCGGAACTTCGACCACCAGCGATTCGTATGGTTCTTCGGTCACGCCGTTTTTCTGACGGGTGATCACGCGCGGCTTGCCGATCGAGAGCTCAAAACCCTCGCGGCGCATCGTCTCGATCAACACCGAGAGATGCAACAGCCCACGCCCGCTGACGGCCATCGCTTCGCTGTTCTCAACCGGGCGGACGCTCAGCGCCACATTGCGCTCCAGCTCTTTGATCAAGCGGTCGCGTAGATGGCGGCTGGTCAGATACTTGCCTTCGCGGCCCGCCAGCGGTGAACTGTTGACGGCAAAAATCATTTCCAGGGTCGGCTGATCGACTTCGACTCGCGGCAGGGCGCGGCGCTCGACCGGATCGCTGATCGTGTCGCCGATCTCGACTTCTTCGAGCCCTACGACTGCGCAAACGTCGCCGGCCGTGGCTTCTTCGACTTCGATTCGGCCAAGGTTGCTGAACGTATGCACCGAAACAACGCGTCCGGCGACCGCGCCATCTTTCTGCATCAATCCGACCGATTGTCCTTTACGAATCTTGCCTGAAGAAATCCGGCCGACCGCGATCCGGCCGACATACTCGGACCAATCGAGCGTATTGACCAACATCTGTAGCGGCGCGCTTTCGTCCACTTCCGGACCGGGCACGTGTTCGAGCACCATGTCCAATAGCGGCTGCATAGTTGTGCCAGGATTTGCGGGGTCGTGCGTGGCGTATCCGTGACGCGAGCTGGAAAAGACGTACGGAAAGTCGGCCAATTCGTCGTCGGCGCCCAACTCAATGAACAGCTCGAAGGTTTCGTCCAGCACTTCGCGAGCGCGGGCGTCCTGCCGGTCGATCTTATTGATCACCACCAGCGGCTTCAGGCGGAACTCGAGCGCCTTGGAAAGGACGAAGCGGGTTTGCGGCATCGGCCCCTCGGCTGCGTCGACCAGCACCAGAGCGCCGTCGGCCATGCGCAGCACGCGCTCCACCTCGCCGCCGAAATCGGCGTGGCCTGGCGTATCGATCAGGTTGATCTTCACTCCCTTGTAGGGAATGGCGATGTTCTTGGCGAGGATCGTAATGCCGCGCTCGCGCTCCAACTCGTTGGAATCGAGAATGCAATCGCCGACCAGTTGGCTGGCGCGAAACTCGCCGCTCTGCCGCAATAGCGAGTCGACCAGCGTCGTCTTGCCGTGATCGACGTGGGCGATGATGGCGATATTGCGGATGTCATTACGTCGCATGGAATCTCGATCCGGTCAAAGATGGTTGTGGGGCCAAGGCCGGCGCACACAGG
>DASXPZ010000550.1:0-13940 GCA_036493275.1 Pirellulales bacterium | reverse complement strand
GTTCTTGCCCAAAGGAACGGACTTGCGCGCCGTATCCTGGCAGGAACTGAAACATTACACACAACGCATCAACGACCGGCCGCGAAAACGGCTCGGCTACCGAACCCCAGCCGAAGTATTTGAGCCACTGTGTTGCGTTTGTTGACGCCGCCCCTCTCTCGAAGCGATGCTTTATGACTTCAATCGAATTCCGTTAGGAATTGCGTTTAGTGTTGAGCACTGGTGCAGAGGAGGCCGAATACCGCTGCTTTGCTCGGCGGGAGCCTCGCACTCCCGATACTCCTTGCCTCGCACCCCCGCCTACCTAGCTACTTGGCTTTACTTCCGCAAATCCTCCACCGGCGTCGCGAAGCCTTCGATCCGGTTATCCGCCAGTCGCACGTCGCTGGTTTGAGCGCCGATGCGGACGCCGACGCGTGACATCGGCTCGCGCATTTCTCGAATCTCGTTCTTGGCGATGGCGATCGATTGCGTCTCCCCCTGCACGTCGACCGCCACTCCCTCCTTCGCTCCGCTGTCGATGATCCGATTGCCCTCCAGCAGGTTGCGATGCGGTGCGAACTCCTTGCCGCGCTCCGGGCGGAAGAGGACGCCTACTTTGCCGCTGCGCACGATCTCGTTTTCGCGAATCACGTTGTTGGTGTCGCGATGCCCGATCGAGACGCCGTAACTGCGGTTGTCCGCCAGATGATTTTTTTCGGCCAGGCCCCCTTTGACTCCCCAGCAGAAAAACAGGCCGATGTCGTTGTGTTCGAGCCGGTTGCCGCGAATCACCGGGCGCTGCGAGCCCGAACCGGGATGGAGCCCCAGTCCCGCGTTATCGTGGCTGTGGCAATTCTCGACCGTGACGTCGTGGCAGATTTGCCAGCTAATGCCGTCGCCGTTGTAGCGCCGCGCAGTGACGCCGCGGATCGATATTTGTTTGCAGTCCTGCAAAAAGACACAGCCGGCGTAGTTGCCGTCGAGGTTTTCGTTCTGATCGCGATTGCCGTCGAGCGTGATTTTCTCGATCGAAACCTCCGCGATGTTCTCGCCGCTGAGAATTGGGAACAGCGTGGCCACGCTGGCTTCTCCCTTTTGCCAGAAGTTCTCGCGCAGCGCACGATCAAGCTTGAAGCGATTGCCGTTGCGCGCCACGAGAATCCGCTTAACCACGATCGCGGAGCCGTTGTCTGCGTTGCGGGCTCGCAAGCAAACGCCGTCTCCCACCTGAAAGCCGGCCGCGTCCGCCAGCGTGATCTCTTGATCGTACCAGTCCGAGTCCATGGCCAGCCGTGTGACGACCGAGGGCTCCTTAATCAAGACCGAGTCGTCGCCACTGCCGACTATTCGAACCCGCGACGCCAGATAGACCGCGTTCCGCAAGCGATATTCGCCCGGCAACACGCGCACCACGCCGCCCCCCAGCCGCGCGACATGATCGACCGCGGCCTGCAACACGCGATCTGTTTTGCCGACGAGATCGGCGTCCTTGGGACCGACGGTGATCGTCAGCCGTTCTTTCCAATCGGGCTCGAGACTGTCGCCGCTGGTTGCTCGCGGCGGAGGCGCGGCGCCTGGCTCATCGGCCCGCGCATCGTTCACCGCACTGAATGGATAAAGCGCTGCGCCGGCCGCGGCGCCGGTAGAAAACGCCAGGAATCCGCGGCGGTTCCAACTCGTGGGTGTCAAACGGCTCATGCTTTGGCGTCCTTCTCATTGTCGCGAATTGTCCGACGCCAGGCGCGCGCGTCGGGTTTTAGAACACCGGCTGGATTTTTTTCAGGCGGGACTCGGTTTCGGCCATCAGCGCGTCTTCCGCTTTGTCGTCCGCCGCTTCGTACGTCACCGAGAAACGCAGATAAGCGCCAGCGTCGTCCCAAGGGACGGTGCAGATCGAATGCTCCGTGATCAGGTACTGACTGGCCGCCTCGGCCGTGTCGAACTGCGGGCCGTTTTTGATTCCGCGCGGACTGCGCGTGTAGAGAAAGTAACTGCCGCCGGGCATCTGGCAATCGAAGCCGCAGCGACGCAGCACGTCGACCAGTTTTTTCAGCCGGCGCTGGTACTTGGCCCGCACCTGCTGGGTGATCTCGTCATTATCGAGCGCCGCGGCCGCCGCTTTTTGAATGGCGATGAACTGTCCGGAATCGCTGTTGTCTTTCACGTCGGCAAAGGCCTGCACGATCTTGGCGGCGCCGCAGACCCAGCCCATCCGCCAGCCGATCATGTGGTAACCCTTCGAGAGGGAATGGACTTCGACCCCCACCTCTTTGGCGCCGGGCACGGAGAGAAAACTCAGCGGCTCGCCTGCGTACGTCAAAAAAATGTGGGCCGCGTCTTGCACCACCACAATCTGGTTTTGCCTGGCGAACTCAATCACGCGCTCGTAGAACTCGCGCGGCGCCACGCGCCCCGTGGGGCTGTTGGGATAATTAAGCACCAGCAATTTCGCGCGCTGGCGGATCTCGGCAGGGATCGATTCCAAGGCGGGCAGAAAGCCATGCTCCGCCGTCAGCGGCAAGCGGTAGACCTCTCCGCCGTAATACTTTGTGTGCGTTCCGGCGACCGGATAGCCTGGCACGGTCATCAGGGTGACGTCGCCCGGATTGATGAACGCGGCTGGCAGCATGGCGAGCGCCGTCTTCGAGCCGATGCAATGGTTGACCTCGGTCACCGGGTCGAGCTCGACGCCGAACCGCCGCTTCATCAACCGCGCCACCGCTTCCTTGAATGGAGCGACGCCGTTGTCGGCGTAGCCGCGGTTCGACGGCTCGTTGATCTCGCGCGTCATCGCGGCGCGGACGGGCGCGGGGGCCGGCTCGTCATTCTCGCCGATGCCGAAATCGACCAGCGTCCGCTCCGGATGATCGGCCAGGGCCTTGCGCTTGGCGCGCTTGATCTTCTCGAACTTATAGATCTCGGTCCCTTTGCCATAATTGACGCCACCGATGCGCTCGGCAAAGAGAGCCTGAAAATACGGGTCGCTCATGCGTGCAAAATCCTGCTGGTCAAAATACGTGAAAACGTTTGGTCGAGTGGGCAAAACGTCGAAACGAGGTCGTCGCGGCGCCCGCCGGGAGGATAAACCTATCGGTTTCGGCGCCCGAGACACCCCCAAAACAGGCCAAGCACGTAAATTAGCCGAGCCAACGGACGGCAACAAGCGGGGCCATGCCTCGCGATCGTTGATCCAGAGGTGAAGATGGCGGTGGGCGATTACGGAAGTTCATCACGAAATAATCTGCCGCCGGCGACTGACGTAATCCCAGACAACGTATCGATCGAGGTCTCTTCCGGCCGTGAAAAAGACGCGCCCTTTGGTCGCTTCGGCCATGCGATACGCAAACTGCACGTCCTCGCTCGATTGCGACCAGCTTTGCAGCAAGAAGATATTGATCGTGATCCCCTCGCGAGCGCAAAACTGCGCCTCGCGCATCGTCGCGCTCTCGGTCCGCGCGTCGGGGGGATAGAGCAGATACAACATGTGATCTTCGAAGTGGGCCGTCGGCAGGCCGTCGGTGATCAGAATGATCTGCCGATTGGGGGTCGGCTGCGTCGCCAGGAACTTTCGCGACAGTTGCAGCCCATGTTGGATATTGGTGAAGTGTTGCGGCACGCGCATCTCGGTGTTTTCCGGCTTGCTCATGTCGATGCGGTAGCGGACATAAGGGTCGAAAATCGAGACCGGCTTGGGCATCAATGTCGCCACGTCGCTGAAATGCCGCGGCTTGGCGAAGGTGTACATCTCGATGAATTGCAAATAATCGCCCGGATATTCGCGGCGAATCAGACCATCGAGCGCGAGCGCCATCCGTTTGACGTTGATGTACAGGCCGCCATAGCGCATCGAGCCGCTCATGTCCATCAGCACCGTGGTCGCGCAGCGCGGCGTGTTGCGCGTGCGGTGGATCTCGATGTCCTCGCTCTTGAGCCGCATAGAGCCGCCCCCGGTGCGGATCATGGCGTTCGTGAGCGATTGCGGAATGTCCATCTGCGCGACCGAGTCGCCGAATTCGTACGGCTTGGTGTGCTGCAACTCAACGGCGCCCTCGCCGACGATCGGTCCCGTGTGTCGACCCGTGCGCGACGGCGCCAACTGGCTGAAGATTCGCTCCAGCAGCTTGCCTTGGAACAGCCGGTACGCCTTAGGGGTGAGTTGAAAGCCGCGGCGCGTTTTTTCCAGCCCTTGCTGCTCGGCCATCTCGCGCAGGTAGTCCTGGATCTGCTGTTGCAGGGCGTTCAGCTTTTCGATCTCGCCAGGCTCGGCGAATTCGGAGAGGCTCTCCATGTCGATGACTCCGATCTGCGCCGTCTTGGCCGCCTCTTCGAGCTGCTTGAGCAATTCGTCGATCGTTTCGAGCTCTTCCTTAACGGCCAGGGCGCCTGGCACGTCGAGCGCCGTCCGACCGGTGAACTCGTATTTACTCGCCAGCTCATCCACCTGGTATTTGTCTCCCAGGCGGTCGACTAGTTGCAGCAGTTCTGTGGCGAATGACGACTTTTCGCCGCCGGCCGCGTACCACAAGTGCTCCAACTCGCGAAGCTGCTCGTCGCGAAACGCTTTTTCGTATGCCTTGCGTAAATTCTTGGGGGGACGAAGCTCGCGCCCCTCGGCCTGGTAGGCCTCGGCCGCCCGCTGGCGGACTTTTTTGGTCTCGTACGTTTCGAGAATCTTCTGCTTGCGCTCCAGCAGAAGCTGGCGGATCGCCTCCAGGCTGGGGCCCAGCCCAGCGATCTGGCTGGGATCGAGATGGATCGCGCGGGCGAGCTCCTCTTCCGTCAGCTCGCGCATACTGCCGTAGGCCAGCATGTGCTCGAAAGCAGACGAGACCATGTCCGGCGGCGGCTGCGTCGGGCTGGGAAAGCTCTTGGGGTCGTACTTCTGGTACGTGTGAATCACGCCGCCAAGCTTCCGTTGGTTTGGCATCGCAGGTCTCGGAGTAGAAAACTCAGCAGAGCGAACAGCCGCCGGTAGGACTGAATTGTTGTGCGCGGCCGGGCTGCCGGCAACTGGCAAGGCGGGTTTTGACGTCTATGGCTTAATCCACAGTAGCTATTATGCGTCGATTCTGAGGCGGACAGAGAGATCCTTTGTCTTGGTTGCTGTTTTTTTTGCGGCCGGCCAGATTTTTCGCAATAAAAACGAGATCCAAGTCGGTCTATATTGCTGACGGTACACGCGGAGCCAGCATGGGTGATTTGGGCGGCCGATTGGCGAGAGGTGAACCAGCGGCGTTTGCCGAGCTGTACGACGCATGCGCCGACCGGTTGCACCACTATCTGGTTGCGCGGTTGGGGTCTGTGGCCGACGCCGATGACCTCGTTCAAGAAACCTTTGTGCGGCTGGCGCGCGGTCGCCACAAGCTGTCCGACGTGGACAATCTGGTGGCGTACGTCTTTACCGTGGCGCGCAACGAAACAGCCAGCCTGATGGCCAGCAAACTTCGCGAAGCTGCCAGCCGCGAGCAGAGAGCGAGCGCGGCGGAGTTGTTTGAGGGCGCCCGTGGCGGCGCGGGCGACGTGAGCGAAACGGCCGAGGCGCTGACCAGAGCCTTGGCGAGACTGCCGACCGAACAGCGCGAAATCGTCGAACTAAAGCACTACGCGGAGTTGACGCTGCGCCAAATCGCCGAGATCACCGGTCATCCGCAGGGGACGGTGGCAACGCGCTACCGAACTGCGATTACTCAATTGCGCGAGTGGCTGAAGAGAGCTTGCCATGAATGAAGAACTCCCACTGCCATTCGAAGAACTAACGCCGCGTCGCGCTCCGGCGGCCTTGCGAACGCGCGTCCTGCGCGTCGTAGATCAAGAACTAAAGCTACGCAGCCGACCGCGCTGGGGTCGGATGATCGAAATCGCGGTGGCCGCCAGCTTCGTCCTGGGCGTTGGATTGAACGTTTGGCAACAGCGCGCCGAGCAAGACTGGCAATTGCGCGTCTTTGGTCCGCGGCCCGTTCAGCGCGATATTTCCGAGATGGCGGAAGCGATTGCCTCGGTGACCGATGCAAAAAGGGGCAAGTGGATGCAACAGAAACTCTCCGACGCGCGCCCATCGCGCCAGATCGCGGATCCATCTCAGCACAAACGGCACGAGCGGCTCCTGCGCGACTTAACCGATTTCACGGCGGATGAAAAACTATGAAGCGACTACGAAAAATTCTCAAGTGGCTGGCGATCTGGACTGGCGCCATTGTCGCGGTGCTGCTCCTCATCAACGCCTTGCTCAATTACCGAGCCAGCGTCCGCCTGGAAAGCAAGGTGACGGCCTTGCGCGACGCCGGGCAACCGGTCGCGCTCGCCGATCTGGCGCGTGAAGCGATTATGCCCGACAAAAACGCCGTGACGTATCTGCGCCGCGCCAAAACGGACACGCGCGCGATTCAACAGGAGGTCGAGGCCGCCGTCAGCGCCTCGGCCGAAGAAGACCAGGATCGATTTCACCTGGGACGGCTCAATCCCGCAATTCAAAGCGCCATCCAAGCCGCGTTCACGGCTTATCCAGGCGCCATCGGTCTCCTTGAGCAAGCGGCCGCGTCTGCCGATTACGATCCCCAACTCGATTGCACGGTCGACATCGACACGTTCCGCGAAGCGGCGCTCGAGAGCGCCTCGGCCGCGCGCGAAGCGATGCGCGTCCTCAATTATCGGGCGAGATTGCAAATTGCCGAGGGAAAGCAGGCTGGCGCCTTGCGTACTTGCATCGTGATGTTGCGCCTCTGCCGCCAGATCGATCACGAACCGCTGCTTACGGGTTACCTCATGGCGACCGCCTGCCGTGGCATGGCCGTAAGCTCCGCCAACCTGGCGCTGCGCGGCGGACCCATCCCGGACGAACTGCGCGACGAACTCGATGCGGAACTTGCGCTGCACGATTCTCCTGTGCGATATCAGAATGCTTTGATTTCCGAGCGCGCCTCCGTCTTGCAAGGATTTCGTCGCATCCAGGAGCAACTCGAAGTCGGACCGTTCGGATTGCCGTGGCTGAAAAATGACGCCGCTAGTTTTCTCGACCTGGTTGAAGAGATCCTCGCCCAGCGCGATCCGACCTACGCGGCAGCCCTCTCGATCTTAGAGTCAAGCGAGGCTGTGGCGAACGCCGGAACTCTGACGAAACTCGTCGTTCCGTCGTTCAAGATGACAACCGACGCCAGTTGCCGCATCCGCGCGCAACTGCGCGCCTTACGAATCCTCAATGCGCTCGGACGTCGCGCCGACGAAGCGGAGCCAAAGCTTGCCGAGCTAGGACTGCCGGCCGAGGCGACGATCGATCCCTTCGACGGCCAACCGATGCGGATGAAAAAGTTGGCGGACGGTTGGCTGATCTACGCCGTCGGCCCCAACCTGAAAGACGACGGCGGCAAGCTCAACACCGACGAGCGAGAAGACTCCGGCCTCGGCCCACCTTCGGTAGCCGAGGCGCCGCGAGGGCCCGCCCGAATCAAACCGGCGCAGAATTGAATCTCGCGCGTTCTGTCCGCGGCAGGGCGAGAGCCCAGAACTTGCTGAACTTGTCGATGGCGGACGAAAGCGAGCGCTAGTTTTCCGCGCGATATTTCACCCGGCCGCCGACGAGCACGGTTTCCGCGCGCCCTTTTAGGCTCCAGCCGTGGAAGGGGCTGTTCTTGCTCTTCGAGGCGAAGCGCGACGAGTCAACCTTCCAGACCCGCTCGGGATCGATAATCGTGACGTCGGCCTCGGCGCCGATGGCCAGCGTTCCTTTTTCCAGCCCCAGCACGCGAGCCGGGTTGATCGTCATCTTTTCGATCGCCTGCGGCCAGGTGAGACGCCCCGGCGCGATCAGTTGCGTGACTACCAGTCCGA
Source organism: Pirellulales bacterium (assembly GCA_036493275.1). Classification (GTDB taxonomy): domain Bacteria; phylum Planctomycetota; class Planctomycetia; order Pirellulales; family JACPPG01; genus JACPPG01. The sequence goes on along the minus strand of DASXPZ010000550.1, from coordinate 6,134 downwards.
GCGCCGTCTCCAGACCGACGATCCCAAACGGCGCCTGGTCGAGCTCCTGCATCTTCTTCTCCAGCGCGTGGGGCGCGTGGTCGGTGCAGATCACGTCGATCGTGCCGTCGGCCAGGCCGGCGATGCAGGCTTCGACGTCGTGCGCGCTGCGCAGCGGAGGACTCATTTTGAAGTTCGAATCGAACGAACGGAGCGATTCATCGGTCAGCGTGAAGTGGTGCGGACAGACTTCAGTGGTTACTGCCACGCCGCGGCGCTTGGCGCGACGAATCAACTCGACGCTGCCGCCCGATGAGACGTGCATGATGTGGATCCGGCCGCCGGTCGCCTCGGCCAGCAAGATGTCTCGGCTGGTCATGGCGTCTTCGGCCACTGCCGGCATGCCGGCCAGCCCTAGCGAGAGGGAGACGAGCCCTTCGTGCATCACGCCCCCTTGGGTCAGCTCGCGGACCTCGGCGTGATTGAGGATCGGCCGCTTGAACATCGAGGTGTATTCGAACGCGCGGCGCATCAGCTCGGCGTCGAAGACCGGGGCGCCGTCGTCGGTGAAGGCCACCGCGCCCGCCTCGGAAAGTTGACCGATCTCGGCCAATTCCTTTCCTTCGCGATTGCGGCTGACGCAGGCGACGACAAACACGTTGCAATGGTCCGCTAGCGCCGCCTGATGCTGGATGAACTCGACCTGCGCCTGCGTGTCGATCGGCGGCTCGGTATTGGGCATGCAGGCGATCGACGTAAACCCGCCGGCCAGCGCGGCGGCGGTTCCGGTGGCGATCGTCTCGTCCTCTTCGCGGCCCGGCTCGCGCAGATGGACGTGGATATCAATCAGGCCGGGCGAGACGATCTTGCCGCGGGCGTCGATGATCACGTTCTGGCCATTCCGCGCCACGTCGTAGCCGACAACGCGATTTCCTTCGATCAACAGGTTGGTGACGCGGTCGAGGTTCTGGCTCGGGTCGATCACCCGGCCCCCTTCGATCAAGATTCGCGACATGGTTTTACGCTCGGCGATTTATGTGAGTGGATAGTGTTGCGATTCGGTCGCTCGCGCATTGCGCTCTGACCGGATGGTTCGTTCTCTTCTTGCGCGCAGCGCACAGTAATCAAGGCGCGCTGCCTGCCGCGGCAAGCGATGCTCTCAGATCGTGCCGCAGATCAACCACAGCACGGCCATCCGCACCGCCAGGCCATTGGTGACTTGTTCGAGGATGACCGAATGGGGGCCGTCGGCCACCTCGGGCGTCAACTCCACGCCCCGGTTGATGGGGCCCGGCGCCAAAATCAATATGTCGTCTTTCGCCTTCAAGAGCCGCTGCCGGTTCATCGCGTATAGGTGGGCGTACTCGCGGACCGAAGGGAAGGGGCGCGTCGACTGGCGCTCGAACTGGATTCGCAACAGGTTCAAGACGTCGCAGCGCGGCAGGATCTCGTCGAGATTGTGCGAGACTTCGACTCCCATCTGGCGCCACAACGGCGAGACTAAGGTCGAAGGGCCGCAAAGAATGACATTCGCGCCGAGCTTCTTCAATCCCCAAATGTTCGAACGGGCCGTGCGGCTATGGGCGATGTCTCCCACGAGCGCCACCGTCAGGCCGGCGATCCGGCCGAGCCGCTCGCGAATCGTCATAATGTCCAACAGGCCTTGCGTCGGGTGCTCGTGCGGGCCGTCGCCGGCGTTGATCACCGAGCAGGCGAGATTTTGCGCCAGCAATTGCGGCGTGCCGGGCGTGCGATGTCGCACGACGACGATGTCGACCCCCATCGCCTCGATGTTCTTGGCCGTGTCGATAAACGTTTCCCCCTTCGACAGGCTGCTGCCGGAAGAGGTGAAATCGACCGTGTCGGCCCCCAACCGCCGGGCCGCCAATGAGAAGCTGGTTCGCGTGCGGGTCGAGGGCTCAAAAAAGAGATTGGCCGAGACTCTTCCAGTCAGCGACGAGAGCTTTTGCTTGCAGCCGCCAGTGGCCTCTTTAAACGCCACGGCCGTGTCGAGGATTTGCGTGATTTCCTCGGCCGAAAGCTCTTCCAACGTCAACAAATGACGCTTGGTCCAGTTCGCGGACGCGGCGCCGGGTCGACTGACCTCGATACTCATAATTCACTTCCGCTGCCGGCTTCCAGGCCAGGCGTTTGCATGCGTCGTGCGCCCAAAACGGCCCTGCGGACCGATTCTAGCAATGAGGGGCGGCGCTGCAAGCAATTGGCGCCATCAGCCCGCTAATCGCTGACCTCGAAGTCTCTGCAAGTTCCCGGCGGCCCCTCCCAACTCCTGTCTATGTTCGGCCGCCAGACGGTGTCAGCAGCATCCCACGGTTTCCAAGCCATGACTTCCGCCTCGGGAAAAATCTTTTGAAATTGCCTCACGTCCGCGTCCGACCCCCGGATGATGATCACCTCGTATCCTGGCTCGCCGAACAACCGCAATGTCCAAGGCGCCGGAATGTGGCGGGGCTGAAAGCCGTTGATCGAGTTGGTGTAGTAGGGGGGCTCAGGGCCAAACGTATGGGGCCCGTTCCATTTCAGCGAAATCGGTTGAGGGCAGGACCGAGGATCATTTCGCTGGCGAATCCAGTTGACGTGATATGCCAGAATCGCCGCAAACAGCGTCACCACCACAAACAGCGTTCGCAACGAATAGCGGGGCCAGCGTCGACGGAACGGCATCGAGAGCGCCATAATTCCGTTATACCCCTCGGCCGGGCCACGTGGCGACATTTTTCGGCAACGTCTGCCGCAATCTGCAGCCTTTTCCTTCGGCCGCAGAAGAGGCTATAATCGTCAAGAGTCGCTACTTGGATTTTCCCGACGCTCTCGATAGCATCTTGTGTGTAGACGCTAGACACTTTCGCGTGAGCTGACACCGGACGCGTGCATTGATGATGATTTTTTCTCGCCACTTTCTCAGTCGCGTTGCCCTGGTTTGTTTTGCGGCGGTGGTTGTTTTGGCTGCCGCGGACAGGGCGCTGGCTTGCCCAAGTTGTCAGGCGGCGCTCGCCAGTCAGGAAGGGGGCGCCAAAGTCGTGCAGGGCTTCTTTTGGAGCATCCTGTTCATGATGGCGATGCCGTTCAGTATTCTTGGCGGATTCTCGACGTACTTTTACGTCCTGGTGCGCCGCGCCCGTCGACAAGACCTCGCCCTTGCGCCGGTCGCCTCGGCGACTCAGGTCGCGCTACAACGCCCACACAGCGCCGGATTGTAATTCGAAGCCTGCTCGGGACGTCTCAACGAAATCGCACGGATGTTTCCGCGCGCTCGTGGCGCGCATTGGCCCGGCTGGGATTCATCGTCGCGCTTCGGCCGGCTTCGGATCGGTCGAGCTCGCCGGGGGATCGGCAAAATGATCCCAGGCGATCCATAACGCCCGCGCGTAGCGGAAAAACCAGATCGGGAACAGCACGCAAAAGCCGGCCATCGACCAGAGAATGACCTGAGGGTCGAAGCGGTCGAGCGCGAAGAGCGACAGATAGGCGATCGTCACGATCAGAGCCGTGACGCTGTAGTTGAAATAGATCGAGCCGAGGAAATAGCCCGGCTCGCGTTCGTATTTCAGCCCGCACACGGAGCATTCGCGCGGCATACGGATCCAACTGATGAAGAGCCGCCCCTTGCCGCAGGTCGGACAGCGCAGCCGCAGCGTGCGGCCAAGGATCTTCCACAAACTCATGCGTTGAGCCACAGGATTTCTTCTCTGCGAAGAGGAGCGAGCCCGGCTGTGCGCTGGCCCGTCGGCGTTGCGAGGCGCCTGGAACACGATATTCTACTCATTCGGCGCCGCGGCGGCGCCCCCAGGGTTTGGAGGAATACCGCGTGCACTCGGTCGGCCGTTTCCTGCAAATGGTGGCGCTCGCCATCCCGCTGCTCGCCATTTTGATGCAACTCAGCGGCGGCCTCGACGTAAAACGAATGCTTGTCGCGGCGGTGGCGGCGATCAGCCTGTTTTACATTGGGCGGATCGTCGAAGGGTATTCTCGGCGGTAGAGCCGCACGAGCGAGCGCCCATTCGCCCGTTCGGCCTCCGGTTTTCTGCGATATTTTGCTAGACCTATTTCGGTAGCCGGGTTTTCAATTCCCGAGAGGTCGGAGCAATTCACGCTCGTCGCTCTGGGAACGGCCGGGCCGGAAGCCCAAACGCCCGCATGCTTTGCCCGGATTCCTGGGGAGCCTATACTTAAGCCGTGGCGCGGCATCGGTTTTTCTCGCGGCCGCGCTACCCAGAAGTGGGCGCCTCGTTCGTCGGGAACGAGGAGAAGGAGTCCCTTCGTCCTGTGACCCGTGGCTTGCCGGCGCCCTTCCCCGGAGATCGCCTTTTGCAGCGCGATGGGGGCGAGAAAACGCTTCGCCGCGGCAGGAAGATGGACTCTTGGGCGGCCGGCGAAGCAAACGAACTCCTGGCTTGCGAGGCTCGTCCGAACGTGAATATCGGTCTCGTGCGCCACGCACTCGGGTTGCCGCCATTTGCCGGGCTGACGATTTGTTGGCTCGGCGCCTTCCTCGCGTCGACGGGAGGCGATCCTTGCCACGCGCAGATTCTTTTCGGCGGACCGTCGGCGCGGTTTGAGCTTTCTGACTCGATCGACGTTCCCGAAGTCGACACCGCCATTAAAGCCCGCCTGGAACAGGCCGCCGCCTTCGTCGCCGACGAGCAATGGGACGAAGCGATCGAGGCCCTGCTGCAAGTGATGGAACACGACGCCGGTCGCGTGATCGAGATTAGCCAGCGGCGCTACGCCAGCGTGCGCGATTATTGCCACCTCCGACTCGCGGCCCTTCCGCCCGAGGCCTTGCGGATCTATCGGACGCGCGTCGACGCTCAAGCAAAACGACTTTATGAGGAAGCGATCGCCGCGCGAGACCCCGCTGGGCTGCGCCGCGTGGTGCGACAGTTTTTTTGCAGTAGCTCCGGGGACGACGCGCTGTTGGCCTTGGGCGAGACGTCGCTCGAAGCGGCCGATCATGGCGCCGCGCGCGGCTGCTGGGAGACCTTGATCGAAACCCCCTTTCGATCGGCCCCGCGCGAAACCTTCGAAAAAGTGTTGAAGGCTGAAGGAGTGAGCGACGCCGATCGCGAGCGCCTCATGCACTGGTATCAGCCCGATAGCGCCGCGCCGCCGGCAGACTACAATCTGCGCGCAGACTTGCCGCTCGACGACGTAACGCGCCTGGCGCTGGTCGACTTCTGGAACGCGCGCGGCATGCCGTCGGTGCGCCTGGCCTATCCGCGCAGCGATATTCCGCTGGCCGAGATTCGGGCCCGGCTGGTGCTGGTTTCGATCCTGGAAGGCTCCGCCGAGCGGGCCCGCGGCGAACTGACGGCGTTTCAATCGCTCCACAAAGGAGCGCGCGGGAGGCTAGGCGGAAAGGAAGTCGACCTGGCCGACGCCTTGGCGTCGCTGCTAGAAAAATCGAAGGCCTGGCCGCCGACGCTCCCCGAAAAAGGATGGCCGACATTCGGCGGAGCATTCACTCGCGAAAAAATCACCGCCGCCGCGCCCATTCCAAATCAATTACTCTGGCCCCCTGTCGCGCTCCCCAAGACTCCGGCGACCGAGTCGGTCTATCCTTCGCCGCGCGTCGCGGAGACAAAGACCGATCTATTGAGTTATCACCCCGTCGTCGTCGGCAACCTGGTGTTGGTCAACACGCTGCAAAAGATCTTCGCCTACGACCTGCGCACCGGCAAACCGGCCTGGGGCGCCGACCCGGCCGTCTATCGGCCCGAGGAACCTGGTCGCGAAACGCTCCACGGCGCCAGCGGAACCATCGGCACGGCTCGTTTTACTATGACCGAGCATAACGGACGGCTCTACGCTCGAATGGGAGACCCGCTCACGGGCCGCGTCGAAGATCAACGACTCGGCGCCGAGACGAGCTACCTGGTCTGTCTCGACCTGGCGAGCGAGGGGCGGCTGGTCTGGCAAACGTCGAAGCTCGAAGACAAATGGGCCTTCGAAGGCTCGCCGATTGTTGAAGGGGGACGCCTCTATGTCGCGCTGCGCCACGGCGCCCGCCCGCAAGCGCACGTCGGTTGTTATGACGCCCGCACCGGTCGCCCCCTCTGGCGGCAGTTTGTGGTCAGCGCCGAGTCTCCGGCGCGCGGCCAGGTGGGGGAATGCACGCACAATTTATTGACGCT
>DASXPZ010000549.1:0-7187 GCA_036493275.1 Pirellulales bacterium | reverse complement strand
AGTTAGGTAAGCGTACAGCACGGTGACCAGAAACAGGCTGACCGCGATCGACATGCCGGTGAATGTCGCCCGCAGCTTGTTGCGCAGCACGTTGCGAAGAATATACGGAAGAAACTTCATCGCCGAGTCTCCAATTCGTCGATCTCGGTTTCGACGAACGTCCCCTTCTCCAGGTGGATCATCCGGCGGGCACGGCGGGCGGCGCGCGGATCGTGCGTGACCATCACGATCGTTTTTTCGAACTCTTCGTTCAACTGCTGCAACAGATCCATGATCTCTTGCGCGGCGGTTGAATCGAGATTGCCCGTCGGTTCGTCCGCCAGCAGCAACACCGGGTCGTTGACCAGGGCGCGGGCGATCGCCACGCGTTGCTCCTGGCCGCCGGAAAGTTGCCGAGGGAAGTGGTCGTGCCGCTCTTGCAGGCCGACGATTCGCAGCGCCGTCCGCACGTGGTCCGCCCGTTCGCGGCGCGATAACGACGTCAGCAACAGCGGCAGCTCGACATTTTCGAACGCCGTCAGGACTGGCATCAGGTTATAGAGTTGGAAGATGAAACCCAGATGGCGCGAGCGCCAGCGGGTAAGCTTCGACTCGGAAAGTTCGCCCAACTCCTGCCCGGCGACGGTGACCGTGCCGGTAGTCGCGCGATCGAGTCCGGCCACCAGGTTCAACAAGGTGGACTTGCCTGATCCCGACGGTCCCATCACCGCGACGAAGTCGCCTTCCGGAATGTCGAGGTCGGTGTCTTTGAGGACCGGCACTGGCGTTTTATCGCGCAGGTACTCTTTCGACACGCCGCGCAGTTCGACCAAGGCCGAGCGAGCAGGACCAGGCATCGACAATCTCCGAGGAAGTCGGGGCGAGCGACCACTGTACTAGACGAACCAATTCTCCCGCGCGCGAGCCGTCGTCGGGCGTGCGCATTGTGTTTATTCTTCGACGCGCACTTTCATTCCTTCCGCAAGCTCCGGCGACGGATCCAGAATGACGCGTTCGCCGGAACGGATAGCGCCGGTGATCAGCATCAAGCCGTCTTTGGCTTCCCCTTCGCTTGCCACGGTAACTTGCGCAACGTGTCCCTGTTCGAGTCGCCAGACGAATTCGCGATTTCCTTCACGCACGATGGCTGCCCGATTGACGAACAGCTTTTTTTCGCCGGCGTCCGCGGGGCGTTCGCTCTTGGCGGGTTGAAAGTGGACCGTGGCGCCAAGATCCGGAAACAGATGCTCGTCGGGATCGAGGATCGATACCTTGACCTTGACCACGCCGCGGGTGCGATCCCCCATCGGGATGATCTCGCGCAATTTTCCCTGATAACGGCGGTTGGGAACGGCGTCGACGGCGACCTCGGCCGGTTGCCCTTTCTCAAGGCCTCCCAGGTAGTCTTCTTTGACGTCGGTATCGACTTCCAGCATGTCTAGATTGGCCAGCGTGGCGACAGAGCCGCGCCCCGATGCGAGCCCCATTCCCCCCGGCATGATCGTCTCGCCGACTTCCGCGTCTTTGGTGACGACGGTGCCATCGAACGGCGCAACGACACGCATGTTGCAGACGGCTTCTTCGGCTTCGTGAACTTGGGCTTTCGCCAGTTCGACACTGGCGCTGAGCGCTTGGACGCGAACTGCGGCGGTGTGATACTCCGTCTCGGCGGTTTCGAGCGCGGCTTGAGTGCCGACGCGCTTCTCGAAGAGAGATTGCTCGCGGGCGAAGTCCCGTTCGCGCTGCGCGACGACTCGTTTCGCTTCATTGAGCATCGCCTCAGCGTGATGAACTTGAACTTTGCGCGAGGCCAGCATCGCATCGAGATCGGCGTGCTCGAGCTCGGCCAGCAGGTCGCCCTTCTTGACTTTGTCTCCTTCTTCGACGAGGACTTGCGCAACTCTTCCCGGCGACTTGGCTCCAACGGCTGCTTGCTGGCGAGATTCCAGATAGCCGGTAGCAGTCAGCACTGTGTTGACCTGGCCGAGCGACACCAACCGCACGGTGTCGACTCGCACGGCCATCGGTCGCTGGAGCTGATCGCCGAAGGCAACGTAGAGACCTATGCCACCGGCAATGATCAGCGCGGCGAAAAAGATCACCGCAAGCGTCCAGCCCCGCCCAGAGGAGCGCCTTACTTGCGAGCGGTCGATCCGCAGCGCAGCCAGTTCTTCGCGAAGTTTCGAGGCGGTGGCCACAATAGTTTGACTACGAACGATTGCCCTGGGCCCGACGTCGGCCGATTCAAAAATGACGCCCTATTCGATCGATCATAACAGTTGGCAACGGCGGAAACAGCAAGCGACCACTGGGTTAAACACGGATTTGTAGGCCGTTCCCACCCGCACAAGCCATAGAACCGGGAGGATCGGGCAGCGGATCTTCGAGGCTGAGGCAATCCCACTCCCGAGAGGGGCGTTCGCTCTCCGAGATCGCGCGTAGCCTGATTATGTTGACCAACTCAATTCGCATTTCGGCGGAGTCCGTTGGGCGTCGCGCAGTCTCTTGGCAGGGGCGGTGTCGTTTTTTTCTTTCAATCTGTATCCCGGTTGCTTACAATTCGTTACGGTTCGTGCGCGTGATCGGCAGGCGCCCGCGCGGACCCCTTTTCTTCGTCGATTGCTGTTTGGTTTGGCGCATTACATTAGCGTTGACGCAACAGAGAATCAGGCCATTCGGATCGCGGCGTATGCCGCCGGGGTGTTTGCCCCTTTGGGCAAGGATCTCGTTGGACGTCGCGCGCCGGCGCGACGCAGTCTGATTGTCTGCACGCGTTTGCGTTTGGGTTTGTCTGAACGGCTGAGAGAGCATGACCACGTTCAAGCTCGACACGTTTCTGGACCTCGTGCGACGCAGCGGTCTAGTCGAACCAAATAAGCTAGAGGCTGCGCTGGCAGAGCTCGATCAGCGCGCCGCCGCCAACCCTACCAGCGATAGCGGCATTGTCTGTTCCCACCTGATCGAAGCGGGTCTCCTCACCGAGTGGCAAAGCGAACGCCTTCTCGAAGGTCGCCACAAAGGTTTCTTCCTCGGCAAGTACAAGCTGCTGGGGCACCTGGGCACCGGCGGAATGAGCAGCGTTTATCTGGCCGAGCACGTCACGATGTGCCGCCGCGTGGCCATCAAGGTGCTGCCTCATAGCCGCGTCAAAGATTCTTCGTACCTGGCGCGCTTCTACCGCGAGGCCCGAGCCGCCGCCGCGCTCGACGATCCGAACATCGTGCGGGCGTACGACGTCGATAGCGACGTCGAAAAACAAACCGGCAAAGAAACGCATTACCTGGTGATGGAATACGTCGAAGGGCGCGACCTGCAGGTGGCCATTACCGCCGATGGCCCGCTTACGCCGGCCCAAGCCGCTGACTACATGCGGCAAGCAGCGTCGGGTTTGGCGCACGCTCACCAGGTCGGCCTGATTCATCGCGACATCAAACCTGGTAATTTGCTGATCGATCTCAAGGGACAGGTCAAAATTCTGGACATGGGGTTGGCCGCGTTTTCGGACGATAGCCAGGCCTCGCTGACCATCGCCCATGATGAACGCGTCCTGGGCACCGTTGATTATTTATCGCCGGAACAGGCAATCGACAGTCATACGGTAGACGGTCGCGCGGATATCTACAGTCTGGGCTGCACGCTTTATTTTTCGCTGGTTGGCCATCCGCCATTCCCTGAGGGGTCATCGCCAGCGCGGTTAATGGCGCATCAAACGCAAGAGCCGGTCAGCATACGCAAAAAGCGGAACGACGTGCCGGAAGATCTGATTGCAATCTGCACGCGGATGATGGCCAAGCGTCGCGAGAATCGCTTTCAAACGGCCTCGCAAGTAGTCGACGCGCTGGCCCATTGGCTGAGCGTTCATGCCTCGGCGACCGACACGCAGATCAACGCGGCTGGTTCGACCGGCTCCTGGCCAAAGTTGGGAGACGTCGCTCGGCGGATGCATTCCATGCCTGGGGCGACAGTCGAAATGAACGAGGAGGACCTGACGCTCGCACCTCTGGACGAGGACCCGAAGCGCCCCGGCGCCAAAGAACCGGCTGCCCCGGCCGCTGACAAAACGGCCGACGTTGCCGCCAAAGACGCGAAAGATAAGGCCGCTCATAATGGCGCCGGGAAAGACGTCGCCGTCAAAGAGGCTGCCAAGCCAGCCGATAGCGCCGACGAATTGACCCTCGGCGACATCGACGACGCCAAGCCAGGCTCGAGTTCCAAACTGGGCGAAACCCAGACCGCAAAACCGAAGTCAGACGCCGGCAAACCAAAGCCAGATTCGGGCGTGAGCAAATCGATTCCGCGTGAAACTGCCGCTCCAAAACCGCCGACTCATGGCGCGACGAAGCCGGGCTCTTCCGTCGGACGGTCGGGCGCGCATCCGGTCGTGGGTTCCACGAGTTCGACTGGCGCCCCTGCGGCAAAGCCAGCTCACGCAGCCTCCGCCTCGATATTGGACGACATTTTGCCCGCCGAACCCTCCTCTCCCGCCCTCGATTCACTGATGGCGGACGCGGCGGCCGGAACTCCCTTGGGGGCTGAAGGGAACGCGCTGGGCGTCGCCGCCAAGCCCAAGAAAAAGAAAACGGGCCGTCTGGAAGGCCTGATGGGCTCGACCTGGTTTGTGATCGCTGTCGGCATTGTCCTTGCCGGATTAGTTCTGCTTTCCTACCTGGCCTACTCGGCCATTAGCTCTCGTCTCTAAGGAACACCCTCTCTGCGGCGGTTCTTGGAGGCGTTCTGGATGTCGTTCTCGCTTCATCGATCCCGTATCGCGCATTGCCTTGTTTGGCTGGGTTGTCTTTTGTTCGGCGTTGGGCTGTTGCCAAACATTTCTTCTGCGCAACTCACGATCTCCACCAAAGCGACCCTCCCCCCGGCCCCGTTGACGCGATCGATCATTCTTGGCGATCGCCTGGCCGAATTGCGGGCCCAGTGGCGATCGCCGGTGAATGCTTATCAGCAATTGTGGGTTAAAACGATCAGCGGCCGCGCGGACGCCACGCCTAGCGCCGGGGAACCGGCTGATTTTGGCGCCGCGGCGGTCGATTCGAGCATCGCCCAGGCCGCCGGCTTGCGCTACGCCATGATCGGCGCGCCGGCCGACTTGAAGAAGAGCGTGGCCGCGCTACTGAACGCGAAGTTGCCGCGTCGAAATGAAGACGATTTCATCACCTTCCCAGAAATTCTCACCAGTTACCTGGCCGCGTACGACTACATCCGCGCCGCGCCCGCGGCCGATCTCCCTGCCGAGACGCGAACCGAGATCGAGAGCCGGCTCCTCCGCCTGGCGCGCAGCCTGACCAACGGCAACAGCACGGCGAGCAATGCGCTGGGCAAAAACGGCGCTACCCGCGCGCTGGCCGGCCTGTTGCTCGGCGATCAGGCCCTGTTGAAGACCGGGCTCAATAATCTCCAGACGCATTACAACTACAGCACAACTGACGACGGTTGGTTCACCGATAGCCAGTCGGTCTATTTGAACTACACGCTTCGTCATTTGGCCCTGTTTGCCCGCGCGTATCAACAAGCGTCAGGCGTAGACGTCTACCCGGCTGTTCAACCACTGCTCGACCTCTCAATGGCGCTGCGCAAGCCGGATGGCACAATCCCCAATGTCTCGAACGGCGTGAACTGGCCGGTGGGCGTGCACCTTTTCACCTGCATGCCTGACAAGGCCAAGGCAGGGCTAATGCTTTGGAACCTGGAGCAGACGCCGGTTGATGGCTTTGCCGGAACGAATCTCGAAAACAACGACTACTCGCTTTCGACATTCTTCGCGCTCACGAATTTCAGCGTGAAGCCCACGGCGCCGGCAACATCTCCTACATTCCTGGCGAGCGGGCAGAGCGCCGTGGCGGTCTTTCGCTCCGATTGGTCGAAGAGCAGCGACTATTTGCTGATGTCTCCCGGCGTCGATAGCGCGCCGTTCCTCTCTTTTCCAGCGTTTCATTCGCATAACGACACGGGCGAGATCCTGGTAGCGGCCAAGGGGCATTACCTGCTGGTCGCCGCCGGCTACAACCGCACGAATTTGTCGAACTCGCCCGCCGGGTTTGCCTCGCAAACGCCGGAGAACCACAACGTGCTGCTGGTCGACGGGGGCTTGGGAAACACGAACGAAGGGCGGATGATGCGCCCGGAGCGGTTCGTCCTCACCGATCGGCTCGACGCGACGGAGCGAGGAGATTTCAAAGGCGCCTGCGATTTCGCCACACTCAAGATGAAGTATGGTGGCGCCGACGTTTCGCGCAGCAGCGCTTTTCCGAACGAGGATTATTTTATCGTCGCAGACCGCATTCAGGCGGCCAAATCGCACGCCTACGGTTTCAATCTCATCGGGCGGGGTGAAATGAAAGCTCTGACGGAAATGCCCAACCTGATCGAAGTGAAGTGGGAACACGGAGGCGCGCAGATTGTCGAGCACCTGGTGAGCGCGCAGCCGATGACGCTGGCGACCGGCGCCACTTTTATGCACGACGAATTCAATAAGTACGAGCCGACGCAGCGGATGACGGCCACTCAGCAAGCCGCCGCGGCCAATTTTCTGAGCTTGATCGAAATGGCGTCTGCCGACGGCGACGCGAAGTTGAAGATCGCGAATCTCTCGACCCTGGAGTTTGCTGCCCTCGAAGTGAAGTTCGTCGACAAGGAGTACCAAGATTGGATCTTGTCCCAGGCCGCAAGCGCCCCGCGCGCCGTGGGTCCGCTCTCGACCGACGCCGAGTTTGGCTATCTGCGCCATGCCGCCGGGGCGCTCGATAGCGCCATGATCGCCCGCGGAACCGAACTGACGGACGGAGGTCGGCCGATCTTGCGGTCCGATCATCCGCTGACGATCTCGCTCAGTTTTGGCGGGTCGAACTTGCGCGGCACGATCTCGGCCGACGATTTCACGCCTGGTAGTGCGCTCGAGTTATTCGATCGGCAGATTGCCTCGGCTTCGCTCAACGGCCAATCGCTCGAATTCACGAACGCCGAGGGACAGGGACGGCTTGTTTTGACCGGCCCCGGAGTTTTGGAAGTCGAATTCCAATCAGGCCCAAAGCCGTTCCCCCTGTTGCTGTGGGGAATCGTCGCGGCGACAATTGGCGGCGCCGTGGTCGTCGTTGGCTTAGCCTGGTTCGTTCTCCGCCAACGGCGCGGGTAGGCCAAGGCAACCGCCACGCACATTCAGTCGCCCACACTAACCCGAAGCGCCAGCGAGGGAATGA
>DASXPZ010000548.1:0-3254 GCA_036493275.1 Pirellulales bacterium | reverse complement strand
AAGGGTAACCACGCTCCCGGCGTTCCTCTGAGAGCCGTCCGCTAGCCGCGGGTGATTGCGAATGACTAGACCGGGGCGCGGCCGATGCAGTGGTACGTAAACCCGGCGGCCTTCATTTGACTCGGGTTATAGAGGTTGCGGCCGTCGAAGATCACCGGACTGCGCATCAGGCGCCGCATCTCTTCGAAGTCCGGGTGCAGGAACTGCTTCCACTCGGTCGCTATCGCCAGGGCATCGGCTCCCTTCAAAGCGTCGAACGGCTGTTGGGCGTAGACCAACTTGTCGCCGTAGAGTGAGCGGACGTTCTCCATCGCCTCCGGGTCGTGCACTTGCACGCGGGCCCCATCGGCCAGCAGCCGGTCGATCAAGACCAGCGCCGGGGCTTCGCGAATGTCATCCGTGCGCGGTTTGAAGGCCAGCCCCCACACGGCAATCATCTTCCCCTTCAACTGATTGTCGAAATGTCGGGCGATCTTGTGATAGATGACCAGCTTCTGTCGGTTGTTGGTTTCGTCGACCGCCAGCAGGATCTGTGGGCGCACGTTGTAGGCTTTGGCCATATACTCCAATGCGCGCACGTCCTTTGGAAAGCAACTCCCGCCATAGCCCAACCCCGGAAAGAGAAACGCGAACCCGATCCGGCTATCGTGGCCGATTCCGCGGCGGACGTCGTTGATGTCCGCCTCCATATGTTCGCAGAGGTTGGCCACCTCGTTGATGAAGCTGATCTTGGTCGCCAATAGCGCGTTGGCCACGTACTTGGTCATTTCGGCGCTTTCGGGCGACATGACCAGAAAGGGATGGTCCGTGCGCAGAAACGGCGCGTAGAGTTCGCGCAACACCTTGCCGGTCTCGGCTTCGCGAACGCCGACCACGACGCGATCCGGCTTGGTGAAGTCTTCGAGCGCGGCGCCTTCCTTAAGAAACTCCGGATTGCTGGCGACGAAGCAATCCCGCCCGGTGGCCTTTTTCAAGCGGGCGAAAATGCCGGCGTTCGTGCCGACCGGCACCGTGCTCTTGGTAACCACGATCGCCGCCGGATCCAAGTGGGGCGCCAGCGACTCGACCGCCTTCCAAAAGAAGCTGAGATCGGCCGATCCGTCGTCGGCCGATGGCGTTCCGACCGCCAGAAAAACCAGCTTTGCCGGGCGAACCGCCGCCGCGAAGTCCGTGGTGAAATGGAGCCGCTTCCCCGCCACGTTATTACGCACCAGCTCGGCCAGCCCCGGTTCGTAGATCGGGATCTCCCCTTGGAGCAACATGGCGATCTTCCGTTGATCGACGTCGACGCACGTCACGTCGTTTCCGCTATCCGCCAGGCACGTGCCGGTGACCAAGCCAACGTATCCCGTTCCAATAACCGCAATCTTCATGGAAGCAATACTTTCTTTGAGGGTGGCGAGGCGCAGGCGCCAGCATCCGTGTGAGGCAGGGCAATCCCATGCCACGCTCTGCCCATGCGAGCGCGTAGTTTACAGGAAATTGCGCTGATTTCACCAGTGCAGGCTGAATCGGCCCCGCGCCGCGGAATGCGGAAGAATTGTCCGAATCGGGCCAAACTGCGCCCTGAGACGGACGGAAGTCGCTCAGAGAAGCTGCGGCCTGCAGCCCGACGGTCACATCTTCAATTGGCTGGCGAACGCGCGGTTTTGCAGGTACCACTCGACCGAATTGCGCAGTCCGACGTCGAGCGAGACTTCCGGCTTCCAGCCCAATAGCCGCCCTGCCTTGCTCACGTCTGCCCAAGTAGCCGGGACGTCGGCCGGGTGGGCAGGATAAAACTTCAGCCGGGGCGTCTTGCCGGCGTGCCCCGCGATCTTGTCGAGCACGTCCATCAGCGCTACTGGGCGATCGCTCCCCAGGTTGATGATCTCGTAGCCGACGGGCCGCAGCGCCAATACCGTCCCTCGGGCGATGTCATCGACGTAGGTGAAGTCTCGGGTTTGTGTTCCGTCGCCAAAGATCGAGATCTCCTCTTCCTCAACCAATTGCCGCACGAAGCGAAACACGCTCATGTCGGGCCGCCCGGCGGGTCCATAGACGGTGAAGTAGCGGACGATCGAAGTATCGATGCCATGCAAATAGTGATACGAGAACGCCATCGCCTCAGCGCCTTTTTTCGACGCCGCGTAGGGGGAGAGGGGGCGGCTGGTGTCCATATCTTCGCGAAACGGCGACTGCGTCGTGTCGCCGTACAGGCTCGAGGTCGACGCCAGCACGAATTTGCGCACGCCGTGGCGGCGGCAGACTTCGAGCATGTTGAGCGTCCCCGCGACGTTCGTCTCGACATAGATGTGCGGCGTTTCGACCGACTGCCGGACGCCGGCCCGCGCGGCCAGATGAACGACCGCGGCAAATGGGCGGGGATCGGCCGCGGCCAAAGAATCGAATAGCGCGGCGACAGGTTCGCGCAGCGCGACGTCGAGCGGATGGAAGGAGAAGGCGGCGTTGCGCCGCAGCAATTCCAGCCGCCACGATTTCAAGCGAGAGTCGTAGGCATCGTTCAAGTCGTCTACGCCCAGCACCTCGTGCCCCGCATCGAGCAGCAACTGCGAAACGCGCGACGCGATGAATCCTGCCGCGCCAGTCACCACATACCGCTCAGACATCGACGGACTCTCCAGAAGGATTGGCTAACGCGGCTCGGATGGACTCGTGGACTAACTGGCCCACGTTGAGAAACGACCGTAAGTTTACGCCGTAGGAGCCGCCGCTGCGACGCGTTCGGCCGCGCCCGCGATCTGGTCGCGAAAGGAGAGCAAGAACCGGATGTATTGCTCGTAACGTTCCTGCGGCGTGGGAAATCGCTTCAGCACCTCTTTTCCCCGCGCGATCTGCCGTCGCCACAGCTCGGGATCGTCCAACAAACGAAGGATACAATCGACGGCCGAAGCCGCGTTCTGCGGCTCGAAATAGAGCGCCGCGTCATCACAGACGTCGTGGGCGAAATCGAGATTCGTCGTCACGATCGGCAGCCCCATCGCCATCGCCTCAGGATACGTCGCGCTGAAAGTTTCGAGCAGCGTCGGCAGAAAACTGACGTCGCACGATCGGTAGAGGTCGGGCCCTTTCGCCACGGGGACCTGTCCCAGATTCTCGATGCGATGCGAAACGCCCAACTTTGCCGCGCTGGCCAGCATGGCCGTGCAGATCCGGTTCTGCGGCGGCAAGGTCACGACGATTTTGAAGTCCAACTGTGGCCGCCGCGCCGCCAACTCGCGGGCCACGTACGGCATGAGCTCGAAGTTCTTGTG
>DASXPZ010000547.1:0-8310 GCA_036493275.1 Pirellulales bacterium | reverse complement strand
AGCCGGGCCAGCGGCAACACCCATGCCGCCACTAGCGGCGGAAGCCAGTGGCGTCGAGCTTCGACTCCTCGTCCCCCGGCGATTCCGCAGCCGGTTGATGATTCGAACTTCGGTCGAGGCGTAAGCGGCGCCGGATCGACGGGTTCTTCAACGTCGCCTCCGGTTCCCACAGGCTCGACGTGGACACCTTATCGGTAATCATCGATTCAGCAGACCGCTGACGACAGCACAAGACGCGGTGATTCGTCGTGAGCGTCGGCAAACAACGCTTAATCGGGCTACGCTCCAGGAAGCGGCGACGTCCGCGATCCTTCGTCGCCGAGCGGACGCGTGATGTGCGACGGGACGTATATGGAACCGAGCCCTTTGGGATCGACCCGCATATGGTCCGCTAGCGCCTGATCGATCGTCTGCCCCTTCTTGGTATGCAGGATGTGCGGAGGCGAGGTTTCTCCTTTGTGCGTCCAGACCGGCTGCCCGTTTAAGACGTACGACAACTCCATCACCTGCGACATGGCGCTGTACTGCGATTCGTTGCGGCTGCCGAAGGTGCGGTAGGCGATCGTCATGGCTTTGCCGGGCTTGATCTGAGCCACTAGCTTCAGATTGCTCTGAGGCACGACTTTCATGCCGTTGTCGGTCAGTCGTTTGAGCAGCGCTTGATGAACCGTTTCCTGGTCTTGAGGCGTGCCGACGAATTGCATTTCAAGGCTGACGTCCATGCCAGGCTTGATCACCAAAATGTCGTTCGGCTTGATCGAGTTCGCGCGAGAGCGGGCAGCCTCGTGGGGCAGGCGGGCGCCGATCAGCGTCTGACCATCGCGGCCATTGTCGCTGACGGTCCATAAGCTTTCGCGGATTAGTTTCGTCGTGTCCGAGACTCCCTGGTACTTCCAGAGCACGATCCGGCGCTCGACGTCGATCAGGTCGCCATGAGAGGAGATCAAACGATCGTCGTCGGCCCAACTGACCCCGGAGTCAAGCCGGACTCGATCGACCGAAAAGTCTCGATCGATCTGGCGCCGATCAAGGTCCCAGACGCGCACCCGCGAGCCCCCGACGATGGCCAATTTGCGACCGTCGTCACGAAACGCGGCTTTGGGGCGGAAGCCGAGGTCGGACATCGACAGATGCCCAGCCACGGCGCCGGTAAGCGGCTCTAGGATGGCGGCGCCGGTTCGATCGCACATGGCCAGGTACTTTTTGTTGGGAGAAAATGCGATACTCGCTCCGCCGAAGACGTCGGACCCGGTTCGATAAACCGGCTTGACCCCCGCGGTGAGATCCCACATCACGAGCGACGAGCGATCGCTCATGGTGAGGACGTGCTTGGAATCGATAAAGCCGGCCCAACTCACTTCGCGCGTTTCGCGCCCTTCGGCGTAAGGCTTCCACGCCAGCTTGGGTTTGGCTTCGAAGCCATCCAGCGCGTAGAGCGTGAGCACGGTCCCTTTTTCGGGCGAATCGCGCGAAGCGCGGGCCAAAAGGAGTGTGCCATCTTCGCTCAGATCGAGCGGCTGTTGTCCAGAGTGAAACTCGCCCGCGGCCAGCACCTTGCGCTTCGCCAGGTCGCAAGCCACGATGCGCGGGCCTGGCTGTGTGCCGTCTTTGCGCTTGTCTCCCGGCTTGAAGACCACAAACGCGGTCTGTTTCGAGGGGGAAATCAATAAGTCCTCGGCGCGTTCTCCAAAGGCAAGACGCTGCCCAAGCGCCAGGCGACCGGCGCGCAGCCCCAACTCCTTGGACGCCACGTCGGGCTTGTACGTCCAGTTGTCGGTGTGGCTGACGTCGAGGGGAGTCGCTTCGGATAAATCGGTCTCTGTCAGCTCGATGGCCGGCTTCGGGGCGGCCTTGTCGCCGCTACCTGCGTCCTCCGATTCCTTGCCGTCGGCCGCAGGGGTTGGGCCGCCTGCTTTGACGATGATCTTCTGATCCTCCGGGCTGAGTCGTTCGACCGGCACCGAAACTTCCTTGCCGTCAGTGCGCTTGAGCACGACTTTGTCGCTATCGAAGCGGGCAATGGTGGCTTCGATCTTGAATTTTCCGGATCGGTCGCTCCAGGTGCGCTTGCCTACCTTTTCGGTCTTTTCTTCCGGCGTGGCGAAAGGATTCGTGTCGTCGTCCGCGGGCGGTTTCTTCTTCGCCAGGGGGCGGACTTCGTCGGCGCGGTAGGGCCAGCCGCCGGTGAACTTGTCGGTCTTGACCTTGATCCGATCGCCGATTGAGAACTCGAGGACCGTGCCGCGGACCCAATTGTCGCCGTCCTTCACTTCGACCGTGTCGCCGACTTTGACCTTGGGCATCGCTTTGTCGGTGTCAGCGGCGCGGGACGACGCCGCGAACACCGCAAGCGCAATAGTGAGCGCAATCCGCAAAAAATACTGTGCCCAATTCATATTCAGCCCCTCCCACATTGGCGCGATGAACAAAGAAACTCGATTAGCGATGGCCGCCACAGAGTGAATTACAACAATCGGGTTTCTCCGTCCCCTATTTATACTTGCCGGCGGGCGAATGTCGAACCATTTTGGCGCTCCTCGCTTAATACCCGAGGGTTAATCGGGCGCCACTGCCGATTCGACGAAGCGCACATTTCTTTCCAGCGGCTCGCGCGTCTGGCGCGTGCGATTTGCGGGAACACTGGGGTCTTCGAAGCCAAACGAGACGCCGCAGAGGATGCGCTGCTCATCGGGAATGCCCAGCTCGCGGCGCACAATGCCGGGATACGTGCAGAGGCTGGCCTGCGGAACGCTCGCCACGCCGCGTGACCAGAGGGCCAACAGAAACGTCTGCAACCACGCTCCCACGTCGAGCGCCACGCGAACGCCGTAGCTGCGGTCCATGCAAACAATCGCCACGTGCGGCGCGTCGAAGAATTCGAAGTTTCGGGTGAAGGCCTGAATTCGGCCCGCCTGGTCGTCGCGCGCAATGCCCATCTCCTTGTAGAGCGAGACGGCGCAATCGATCTGCAAACGGCGATGGTCGCCGATGAATTTTGCCGAGCCGTCTTCGGCGTCGGGCAAATGGCCCTCCTGGATGGCCTTGACGAGCGACGCCTTCAATTGATCGCGCGCAGCGCCGCTGGCCACGTAGACCTGCCAAGGTTGCACATTGCAATTCGAGGGCGCGCGCTGCGCCAACTCGAGACATTCGCGAATCACCTCCGGCGGAACCGCGCGATCAGGGAAAAAACCGCGCACGCTGCGCCGCTGGCGAATCGTTTGATCGAGATCGTGCGTCATAGCAATTCCAATTAAGAGTGAATAGGACCGCTGGAGAATGGCGCTTCGCGCTCGACCCGATCGAGCCTACAGCTTCTATCTTTTACAACTTCACCGCCACGAGCCGGATCCGCCGGTAATCCGCCACCCAGCGGTCTTCGCGCCACAACTCGTCGTGCAGGCCCTTTTCGACTTCTTGAAAAATTCGCTCGCGCTCCGCCGCGTCGAGTCGAGCCAGATAATACTCGCCGAACATCGTCAACCAGTTTCGCAGGCCGTGTTTTCCTTCTTCCAACGGCGTGGGCCGGTCGAAGAGCGTGGCAAAACGTACTTCGAAACCATGTTCTTCGAGCAGCGGCGCGTACTCGGCGATGCTCGGAAAGAACCACGGACGGCGCCCCAAGTCCGGCTCGCCAAGCGCCGTGTTCAACGCGGCGATCGTCCGCGCCATGCAACCCTTGCCGCCGAACTCGGTGACGAATCGTCCGCCTGGCCGCAGCGCGCGGGAAATCGCCTCGACCGCGGCGCCGGGCGGATGGACCCAGTGAAGCACGGCGTTGCTGAAGATCGCGTCTTGCGGCTCCGGCACGGTGAAGCTGGTGGCGTCGGCCAGCTCGAAGGCGAGCTTGGGGAATTGCTTGCGAGCCGCGGCGATCATCTCGGCCGATTGGTCGAGCCCCAGTACGCGCGCTCCGCGGTCGGCGATCATCGCCGTCAGGTGGCCGGTGCCGCAGCCTAGATCAATGATCTGTTCCCCAGGCTGCGGATTCAGCAGCTCCAGCATATCGGCGGCCGCTTTGTAGACGAACGAATGGCTGCGGTCGTACAGCGCCGCGTTCCACGTCTGGGCGGGCGCTGGGCGATGTGATGAATCTCTCGTCATAGTCGCTCCTGCGGAAATAGAATGCCGCCCTATGCCGGCAGACAGTCGGGTTCCACGTTGGGTTCACTATTCATCCGCGTCGGACGAATCCCGTCGCTCGGCGTCGGCTGAATCCTGACGCTCCGCGTCGAACGGGCTCGGACGCGATTCGTACGCCTCCAGGTCTTCCTCAGAATACCCGAAATGGTGGGCCAGCTCATGGACGAGCGTGCGGCGGATCTCGAAGGCGATTTCCTGCCGGCTGCGGCAGACCGCTTCGATCGGCCGTTTGAAAAGCAGGATCCGGTTCGGCAGATGCTCGCCATACTCCTGTTCGGTGACGGCGCGCCCCTCGAAGAGTCCCAGCAGCGTGTCCTCGTCTGGGTCCATTTCCAACTCTTCCAACAGTTCGTCCGACGGCTCCAACTCGACGTCGACGACGATATTCTCCAGCCAATCGCGGAATGGAGCTTCGAGTTCATCCATCACCCGACGGGCGACGTCGACAAACTCTCGCATTGAGAGAGATGGGGCTTTCATAACGAATGGTGTAGAGTCGCATCGCGCGGAAAAGGAATGGGAACAACGGACGCTGTGCGCCTTCGAGCGAATTGTGGAAGCCGCATTGCCGGCGACCGTTTACCGGCCCCCTTACTAGGCAGCGACGAACTGCCGGCGTTTATTTCGCCGCGCCCGCCACGGCGACGCCGCGCCGGACATGCAACGTGATCGGCGCCGAGGCTTGCGTGCCGGCGGCGTTGGCCACGGCGTTGATTTTGCGGCTTCCCTCCGGAATCCACTTGGCCGCCGTCAGGAAAATCTGCCGTTCGTTCTGGCCGGCCGGAATCAGCACGCCGTTGAGGCCGATGTTGTCCACAATCACGCCATGCGGCAGATTGTCGACGTCGAAGGTTGCCAGCCCGTCGAAGCCGTTGCGCTCGATTTTCAACTGCGCCGTGACCGTCGTCCCCGGCGCGATGGTGACGTCAGCCGGTTCCAACCGCACGATCAGCTTCGGCTTTTCGCCGACGGCGATCTTCGGCGAGTTCACCTCATGTGTCACCCACTGGTTGTTGATCTGCGCCTTGGCCGTGATTTTTATCCCCTGCAGGGCCTCGGCCGTCGGCGCTGGCGCATCGAGCGCGGCGGTCAGCACTCCGCGAGCCTCGTTATGGCCGGCCTGAATGACGTTGGGAGTGGTCAAGCTGAAGCCAGCCGGCAGGCCTATGACGTCGATGGTGATATCGCCATCGAAATCGTCGCTTCGCTCGGCTGCGAAGGTCAATCTTTGGCCGCTGCCGGCGGGAACCTTCAAATCGGTATCGCGCAGTCGCACTTGAAAATCAGGACGTGGCTCACGCACGACGAGCCGGTACGCATGCGCAGGCCCGCCGGCGCCGCGGACGTCGGTCACGCGGACCAGATAGGCGCCCTCGGCCGGAGCGGTAAACGTCAGCCGGGAATCTCGCCCTAGCTTGCGCTCCCCATCGTCGTCATTCGCATAGTAGAGCGTGAAGAC
Organism: Pirellulales bacterium; assembly: GCA_036493275.1. Taxonomy (GTDB): domain Bacteria; phylum Planctomycetota; class Planctomycetia; order Pirellulales; family JACPPG01; genus JACPPG01. The sequence continues at coordinate 2,708 of DASXPZ010000547.1, read as the reverse complement.
CGGCAGGCCGGTGGAAAGCAACTTCGCGCCCGGCGGATGGGGCTCGACCGTGTAGATGTTCTCGTCGAGCGGATGCGTGGTGGCCGTGGTGTCGAAGTACCCGCGGCGCTTGCCGGCCGACGTGTACATGATCATTTCGGAGTCAGGGCCCTGCGGCATGCGGAAGACCTTGCAAACTTCTCCTTGCAAATAAATGTACTCGTTGAGCTCCATCTCCTCCCAATTCTTGGCGCGGAATCCTCCAGAGACCGAATCGACCGGGCGGAACTCAATGTACGAATCGCGAACGGCTTGCAGTAGCACGCGCTCCACCGGGCGACCCGCGGCGTCGAGGACTTCGATCTTCGAGTCGAGTGGCGATCCGCGGCGGCCGGCCTCGGTCTCGATGATCCACGTCTGGCCCGCCTTCGATTCGAAGCGGAACAGATCCGCGTCGCCGCCGGCCTCAGCGCCGGTACTGTCAGAGCTTACGGCGTCGCTGCCTGCTGAGCCGTGATTTGCAGCCACAATCCGGCCGCCGGCGACGCCGGGCGCTGTCATCGCCGTGGCTTGTTGCGGCTGGTCGTTCGGTTCGCTCTCGACCACCGCCGGCAATTCGTCGATCACGATCTTGAGCGACCCGCGGCTGCGGAAGGCGCCGTCGATCGGAACGTCGAGTTCGCCCGGCTTGCTGGGTGGGATTTCGACCCGTGCGCCCTGCGGCAGGTTGTAACCAACGAGTTCAACCGAGCCGGCCTGGTTCGCCATGAGACTCAGCGGGAAGAGGCCGACGACCAGCGGCAGCTCGCCGGCGGTGAGCCGATAGGTGTGCTTGTCCGAACCGGCGAGCGCCAGATCGCGCACGCGAATCGTATAGCGCCCAGGAGCAGTGACACGATAAGTGAGGAGCGGGTCGGCGTCGTCGCCAAAGTCGTTGCTGTTGGCGACCACCTGGCCGGCCGGATTCAAGAGCGTCAGCACGGCGTTGAGCGGCGAGCCGAGTCGCTTGGCTTCGAGGTCGAAGATCAACGTCTGCCCCGGCTGGGCATCGAACGTGACGTGATCGATATCCCCCTTGGCGGCAAGCGTTCCCCAGATCGAGGCCGGGAGCGCGGTCGGCGCCTGCGAAGCGCCGGCGCTGCCGGGCGGTTGATCGTTCGGCTCTGTTTCGGCCAGTTGCGGAATCTCTTCGATCTCGATCGGCAGTTCTTCGGTGGCGCCCCCTGGCGTGGTGAGCCGCGTTTGATATCGTCCGCGCGGCAGATCGGCTGGCGGGGTGACGTCGAAGAATGCGACCGTGTCGGACGCCGTAGCGTTTGCGCCTTGCGGCGCGAGTTTCGCCACGATCTCGCCGCGATTGAATTTCAATTCGTCCGGTTCCAGCAGGTTCTTGCCAGTGATCATGACGCGCGTCGTCACGCCGCGTTGAACGCCGCGCGGCGAAATGGCGAGCGCCTCGGGCTTGGCCGGCGGAACGACTTCGCCTGTCGTGGCGCTATAAAACCCAACGCTGCCATCCAAGCGGCCGACCAGCAGCGATTGATTATCCGGCGCGAGCGCGAGCGCCGCCGGCCAATCAGACTGCTGAGGCAGCGCTCGCCGCTCCGTGTAGGCCGGCGCGTCCCAGATCTTGACCGTGCGATCTTCGGCGGCGCTCGCCAGCGTGCGACCATCGGCCGAGAAGACCAACTTGCAGACGGCGCCTTCATGGGCAAAACGAGTCAGCTTGAGCGTGTTCGTTCCTTCTTTGGCCGTGTCGCTCAACTCCCAGACGCGGATTCGGTTGTCGACTCCGCCGGCCACAATCTGCCGGCCATTCGGACTGAAGGCGACGGTGTAGACTTCTTTGAGTGGCTGGCCGAACGTATCGAGCCGCTCGCCAGTCGTCACGTCCCAGACCTTGACGGAGCGATCGGCGCTGGCGCTCGCCAGGCGTTTGCCGTCCGGGCTGAAAGCCAGATCGAACACGGCGCCGTTGTGGCCCGTTAGCGTGCGGACCTCTTTACCGCTGGCGGCGTCCCAGAGTTTGATCTGCTGATCGTACGAACCGGTGGCGATCAGGCGGCCGTCTGGGCTGGCCGTGGCGGCGTAGAGGCTATCGCGATGGCCGACGAATTTGCTGAGCGACGAACCGGTGGCCACCTCGAACAGGACGACTTCGCCGAACAAGCCGGGCTCGCCGGAGGCCGCGATCACAGTCTTGCCGTCGGCTGTGAACTCGACGTCGGTCACGTTCCCTCGCGCGCCGGACAGGCGACGGACCAGCCCTCGGCTTTCGGCCGAGATCAGGCGCACTTCGCCATAGCCGGCCAGCGCGATCAGTTTGCCATCGGGCGACCAGGCTGCGGCGTTGACCGCTTTGCGCGGCGGCGCCAGCAGTTTGACTTTGGGCGTTACGAGCAGGGTGGGATCGGGCGCGGCGCCAGTGGGGCTTTTGGCGCCGGCGTCGATCCACGATTTGATCAGCGCGATCTCGTCGGCGCTGGGTCGATCGCTCCCTTCGGGGGGCATTTGCGGTTTCTTGCGACCGTCGAGCATCTGGATCAGCCGGCTTTCATCCCCTTTGCCGGGGACGAGCGCTGCGCCCCCTTCGCCTCCTTTCAGCAACGCGTCGTAACTCGACAGGACCAGGCCATGCTCCGGATCGTCCGCGCCGTGGCAAGCGACGCAATATTTCGTGAAGAGGGGGGCGATGTGCGTGTTGAAGTCGGGCGCCGGCTTTTCGGGCT
>DASXPZ010000546.1:0-1509 GCA_036493275.1 Pirellulales bacterium | reverse complement strand
CGGGCTATATCGCATCGGCCCTTGAGGCAAATGGCCACGGTTCGCTTATAAGCGTTGCGTCCCGTCGGCACTTGACCGGTCGCGTGGCGAGGGAACTTCTCGATCGCGCGGGACTTGCGCACCGTGTGTCCCTGGAAATCGACCCCCGACAGCTATGTTTGGTGGCTGCGTCGCCAAATGCGTAGTGCTCTGCGCGACAGGCGGCATTGACCCTGCGTTTGACTTTGTTTCCTCGACGCCGCCCACACATGCGATACGGACGCACTCGGTTTCAGCCTGATAGACCGCCTGTTGAAGCCAGGCGGCTGGGATTCTCTTCGACACGTTGACTGGCTTCCGGCTTCCCTTGGTGTCTCAGACCTGAGATTCGACCGATCGTACGACAAGATCTCCTTGGGCAATTTCGTGAGCTTGTCTGGATCGTCGGCTCGAAACTCCCCTCCCCGCGATAGCGACCGGGCCCTCACTCCACAACGCATCGACCGTCAAGACGTCTGCGGCATGACCTTCGCGGTCCTTGCGTCGTTTGCGCCCTCGAGGAGCCTCTCGATCCGCTCCGCGGCAGCGCGCCGGTCGTAGGCATGCTCGGCATACGTGCGCGCGGCCTTCCCTTGGCGTTCGCGCAAGTCCTTGTCGGTCCAATACCGACGTAGCAGCGTCGCCAGCCCTATCGGGTCATGGTTTGGTTGCACGATCGCCCCGAACTCCGGCTGAATCAAGTCCGCAACTCCTTCCGGTCCCGTCGCAAGGCAGGGCCGCTCGGCGAGCATAGCCATAAGCACCGCTAATGGTGCGCCCTCTGTCGGCGAGGGGCAGAAGACACACACATCAAACGCACTGAGAAGATTGGCGATATGCCCGGGCGGCCGAACAAAGTGCACGTGGTCTCCGAGAGGCCGGGCTCGTGCACGCAGTGCCTCCTCCGCTTCTCCGGCACCGGCGAGAATGAGATGCGGCAGCGGCTCATCAAGCGACTTGATGGCATCGATGACAACATCATTGCGTTTCTTTGGATGAAATCGGGAGATACAACCGACCACAAATGAGTCGGCAGAAATCCCCAAGCGCTGGCGGATCTCGGCGCGCCCGGCCGGCGTGAAGCGAATCGTGGCAGAATCGACCACGTTCGGTGCGACTTCGATTTGGCGGTCGTCCACACCTACATCTCGCAGTGACGCTTGGGTGCCGGGCGACACCGCTATCACCAGCTCAGCGCGCCGCGAAGCGCGGACGTACAGCTCACGAGGGATCCCGTGGCGTAACGGAAAGGGAACCGGACCCCACTCCGCCCAGACCAACGTCTTGCGGATGCTCTCCGACAGGCAGCTCGTCATGAGCTGCTCCTTCTTATAGTGAACGAGTAGGATGTCGTACGGCAGCTGTCGTCGAAGAGCCCGCTGAAGTCGCCATGAGTAGGGGACCCAGTGGACCAACAGGCTTTGCCAGCTCCCCGTCGAGAGCTTGGGCCCAATGTGCAGTGGCTGCACGTAGACGCGCGAATTGACGGCG
>DASXPZ010000545.1:0-3676 GCA_036493275.1 Pirellulales bacterium | reverse complement strand
CAACTGCCTCAGTTGGCTCCGGAAGGGGGCAAGTTCTCGCAGCGCGTGTTGGCCGTGTCGGTCGATCCGGCGCTCGTATACGAAGCGGCCAAGGTCGAAGGAGAGCCCGCCGTTGCGATTCCGGAGTTCCTGTCCCATTGGGGCGAGTCGTCCACCGCTCCGCAGTTGGCGTCGCGGCTCCCCTCCGATTCGCTCTGGAGTATGAGCACGCGTCCGCGTGAAGCGCGCGCCGCGGCCAGGCAAACCCTGTTTGTCAGCGCGGACGAGGCGCAGGCCCAAGTCCGCTTCGAAGCTCAATTGTTCCCTGCGGAAGAGCGCTCGACCGGCGGCGGCTTCACCTGTAGGCATCGGCTTCGCGTTCCCACGGAGCTGCAAGTCGAAAACGTCTCGCTGCTGCAAGACGGCATCGAGCGCGTCAGCCGTTTCAGCCGAGACGCTGCGGGCGACTTGACCCTATTCCTGGCCAGCCCGGTGACGGGGCGGCAGCATCTCACGCTCAATGGTTGGGCGCCAATTGCGCCCTCGGGACGCCTCAGCCTTCCCCGCATCGAGCTCCTCTCAGCCGATCGACTGGAAACCGCGGTCATCGTCTATCGCCAACCGGCGGTCCACATCGCGGTCGAAGCGTTGCAATCACTGGCGGCCATTCCGCTGCCACCAGCGCCCCTGCCATTGGGCGTGGCCGAATCTCCAATAGCGGGTCGTCCGGTGGCGGCGTTTGCGACGCAGTCGGACGATTACGGCGGCGCGCTGGTCGTCACACGCAACCGGCCGCGAGTGGTTTCGACACAGCTCAGTTCCATCTCACAAGAGAGCGGCGGGTGGCAAGGACGGATCGAATATCGCTGCGCAGTCTCGGATGGGAGTCTCGACACGATCCGCTTCAAATTGCCCGCGGAATGGACTGGTCCCTTCGAAATGACCCCCGCCACGGCGATCGCCACGATCGAGACCCAAGGGGATGAGCGACAACTGGTAGTGCGCCCCAAGTCGGCGATCGATGGGGAATATCGGTTCACGGCGCGCGGCCCGTTGCGGGCCTCGTTCGGCGAGCGGTTTACATTCCCGACGTTGATCGCCGGGACGGACGAAGAATCGTCCTCCTTCGTGTTATTGCCGGTCAACGCGCGAAACCAGCACGTCGCGTGGCAGGTGCTCGGCTTGCGTCCAGAGAGATTGCCGGATGACGTCGGCCCATCGCCGCTGGTCGAAGCGCATGAGAGTTACCGCCTGCTTGAGCCGACTGCGGCGGCCAGGCTCCTGCGTCGCGGGGCGCCCGGCGGCGAGACCCGCATCACGCACAACGAAGTGCTGCTTTCCTGGAGCGAAGCCGCTCCCGTGCGCGGCGTGGTCCGCTGCGACGTTCAACCTGTCGGACAAGCCGAATGCATTTTGCACGTGCCGGAGGAAACGCAAGTTTTGGAGCTGCGCGTGGCGGGCCTGGTGGTCACGGCGTCCCCGGCGGCGAAAGGTTGGCGCGTGCCGCTCGACAGCAGCGCGGCTAGGCAAACCGTCGATGTGGCCTTTGTCGGACCGACAGTCGCGAGATCGATGTTGGGAGAGATCGAGTTGTCGGCTCCGTGGATCGCCGGCCCAAAAGTCGAGCGGACTTCATGGACTGTTTTTGCGCCAAACTCGGCTGGCGCGGGAGAACTGGCGGACGCCGACGCGCAGCTTCTGCCGATCGAAATGCCCGCGACGAGGGCGCAACCACAGGCCCGCTTCGGATGCGGTGGCAACGATCACTGGGACATCGCCGGGGAAGCCCATAGCGTCCGGGTGCGCTATCGTCATGATCGACCGCTGGCGAACTTCGAACGCTGGTTCTGTGCGCTCGCCCTGGCGACCGTGGGAATGGCCGTTGCGTTTGTGCGCAAGCCACTGGCCGGCCGGAATGACACGGCTCCGGTGCGCTTCGACTGGCGCCCGTGGGCGGGGCTCGCGCTCGGACTGGCCGCGTGGATTTGGATCAGCCCGGCTTGGATCGGCATGGCCTTGGTTGGCGCCTCGTTACTGGCGATGGCATGGCAGGCCGTGCGATCGGCTCGCCCAGCGCCGAGGGACTCCGATGCGGCGCGAGTTCGCGCGGGATAGCGGGTTTCGCCCGCGAAACGCATGCTAGCATCGGCGAGTCGCGACCTCGTCTTGGCAGGGAACGTGGCATTTGTTACCGTACCGCCCGCAATTCGCCACCCGACGCCAATCTCCGCCGGAAGGCCGGTTTTACGCGAGTCGTTGCGGTTTACACCGTCGCCGGCCGTGCGCCGCCTGGTCGATGGGCACTTGGCCGACATGGAAGGAGGCCGTGAATGAGCGCAGGACACAAGCAAGACCTCAAGGCGCATATCCGCTGGATGATTCGCCGCGACATGGCCGAGGTTTTGACTACCGAAAACGAGGGCTTCGAATTTCCCTGGTCGGAGGATGATTTTCTCCGCTGCCTGCGGCAGCGCAAGTGCATCGGCATGGTTGCCGACTGCGACGATCGCGTCGCCGGGTTCATGATCTACGAGCTGCACAAGACGCGGCTCCATCTGTTGAACTTTGCCGTGGCCACCGAGTATCGCCGGCGCGGAATCGGTCGACAGATGATGGCGAAATTGACCGGCAAGCTGTCGCAACAGCGCCGCAGCCGACTGCTGCTAGAAGTCCGCGAGACGAACCTGGCCGCGCAATTGTTCTTCCGCGCAATCGGGTTTCGCGCTGTCTCGGTCTTGCGAGGTTACTACGAAGACACGCCCGAAGACGCCTACGTCATGCAGTATCGCTACCGCCTGACCGACGCTCCCACGGTGCTGCCGTTCAATCAGCTTAAGCGCGCCAGTTGAACCAGCCGGACGTTCGGCGGCGTCTTCCGCCGCGCGTCAAATGGTGATGCTGGTGACTTCCATCGTCGACAGGTCGACAACGGCCAGCGAGTGTGGGTGCGCGCGATAGAGCGCGCCGGGATTAAGGGCCAACGTCTTCCCTTCGCGCCGCTCGCTGCGCTCGTGGGTGTGGCCCGAGCAGACCAGGTCCCAGACTCCGCTGGCGATTTCTTCCTTCAAACGGCGGCTGTCATCGCCGTGCAAAAAGGCAATGCGGCGCCCGGCCAGCTCCAGCGAGCCAAACCGGCCGTGAAACTCGAGCCCCGCCTGGCGGATGGCCGCTTCGAGCTCGGCTTCGTTGTCGTCGACATTTCCGAGCACGAAGTGCGTCGGCCAGCGCGCGAATTGCCGCACCACCTCGACCGAGCCAATGTCGCCACAATGAATGACCGCGGCCGGCGCGAATTCGGCGAGCATCCGCGCAGCTTCGCGAGTGTACGAAACCTGTCCGTGCGTATCGCTCACTACTCCTAAGAGCGTGGAGGCGTCTTTTGAGGCTGCTTTGCGGTTGGCCAAGGGTTCCTCCAGATCTTCCACCTGGTAAGTCGGCTTGTCGGGGGCTTGCGGCGGGGCATCCGCGAGCCGGTGTCCTAAAATCTCGCGGCGAACGCCGCCGTTACCCAGTTGGCTCCCCGCAAGTTATAGTTATCAGGCTGCCGGCGCCGATTGCCAATGCATGGTGAAACCGCCCGCGGCATGCGGTCCTCGGGACCATCCTCTGACTGTCTGTCGCTTTTCACAAGGTTAGTCAGTGTTGTCGGATACTCAACAGAAATACCTGGCCATCGTGATTCTGGTCGCGCTCGGGC
>DASXPZ010000544.1:0-4292 GCA_036493275.1 Pirellulales bacterium | reverse complement strand
TTTGCAGTACGCCGGCCGAAGAGGCGGCTTCCCGTGGCGCGATTTCCAAATATCCTTTGCAACCGCGGGTAGCCTCTTGAAGCTCATCCTGAACGAACAGCAGGTGAACGAAGGCGTTCGCCGCCTGGCAGACGAGATCAACGCCTTCTACCACGATCGCCCGCTGACGATCGTCGGCGTGCTGACCGGCAGCGTGGTGCTGTTGGCCGACCTGATTCGGCTGTTGCAGATGCCGCTGAAGATCGGCGTGGTGCAGGCCAACAGTTATCGCGGACTGGCGACCGTGCCGGGTGAATTGCACATGAACTTCGACCTGCTGCCCGAAATCACCGGGCGGAATGTCTTGATCGTCGACGACATTTTCGACACCGGACAGACGCTCAGCGCGCTGGTCGAAGAGTTCGCCGCGCGCGAACCGGCGCAACTTCGCACCGCGGTGCTGCTGCGGAAGGCGGGACGGGTGCAAGTGTCGATGCAGCCGGACCATGTCGGCTTCGAGATCCCGGACGAGTTCGTCGTCGGCTATGGTCTCGACTTCGCAGATCTCTATCGCAACTTGCCCTACGTGGCTGCCATGGAAGCGGCCGACATTGCCGCGGCGCGGGGCGCCACGTCGCACGCCGGCCGCTCCTGATGAAACGCATCTTGCACATCATTCCCACGCTCGACCGCTCAGGGGCCGAACGGCAATTGTGCCTGCTGGCTAGCGGGTTGCCCAAGGATGAGTTCGACGTCCATGTCTGCGCGCTCTCGCGCGGCGGGCCGTTGGCCGAGACATTGCAAGCGGCCGGCGTTCCGCTGACCGTGATTGGCAAGTCGCTGAAAGTCGATCCCAGGGCCTTTTGGCGACTCAAGCAACACATTCAGGCTTTGAAGCCAGACCTGGTGCAGACCTGGATCTTTGCCGCCAACAGTTACGGGCGCGCCGCGGCGCTGGCGGCAGGATCGCGGAAAGTTGTTGCCAGCGAGCGCTGCGTCGATCTTTGGAAATCTTGGCAAGAGCTGGCAATCGATCGCTGGCTGGCGAAGCGCACCGATCGGATCATCGTCAATTCCACCGGCGTGAAGGACTTCTACGTCCACCACGGAATCGCGCCGGAAAAATTCTGCCTGATCCCGAACGGCGAGCCCCCGCCGGCGCCGAGCACGCTCTCGCGCGAGGCGCTCTTGGCCGAGCTCGGGCTGCCGGCCGACGCTCGGCTGATTGGCGCCGTGGGGCGCCTCTGGCCGCAAAAACGAATCAAAGACCTGATCTGGGCCGCCGATCTGCTCAAAGTCATCCGCGCAGACGTCCATCTGCTGATCATCGGCGATGGGCCGCAAAGCGATCGATTGCACCGCTTCATGCGCCAGGTGCAAATTGAAGACAAGGTCCACTTTCTCGGGACTCGCAACGACGTTCCGCGACTCATGCCCCATTTCGACGTCCTCTGGCTCGCGAGCGAGTACGAGGGGCTGCCAAACGTGATCATGGAAGCGATGAGCCACGCCGTGCCGGTGGTGGCGAGCGACATCTCGGGCAATCGAGACCTGGTCGTCTCGGGCGAGACAGGCTTCTTGGTTCCGGTGGGAGACCGCGCCGGCTTTGCGCGTTTTACGAACAAGTTGCTCGACGACGCCGAGCTGGCCCGCAGGTTGGGCGAGGCCGGACGGCGGCGCATCGTCGCAGATTTCAGCGTAGAAAAGATGGTCGCCCGGCACACCGAGCTCTATCGCGAACTGCTGAGTTAACAGAAGATCGTTCACGGGCGGCAGGCCGAGCCTGCTTTCGCTCGTCGGTCAAGGGGTCCAACGCATGTGCGGAATCAGCGGAGCGGCCTGGACAGACGCTGCGCTTGCCATTTCGCGCGAGACGTTGCTCCGCATGACCAATTGCCTGCGGCATCGCGGGCCTGACGACGAGGGCTATTTCACCAGCGACGTCGCCGCCCACCATTATGCCGGCGCCATGGCGGGCGTGGCGCTTGGGCATCGGCGGCTTTCGATTATCGACGTGGCCGGCAGCCATCAGCCCCTGGCGAACGAAGACGAAACGATCTGGGTAGTCTTCAACGGCGAGATCTACAACTACCGCGATCTCCATCATCGTCTCGAAGGATCGGGCCATCGGTTTCGCACGCAGGGCGACACCGAAACGCTGGTCCATCTCTACGAAGACGACGGAATCGATTTTCTGAAGCATATCGATGGGATGTTCTCGCTCGCGATTTGGGATAGCCGCAAGCGCCGCCTGGTGCTGGCCCGCGACCGGCTGGGGAAAAAGCCGCTGGTCTATCGTCACGAGGCGGGGCGGCTGCTGTTTGCCAGTGAGTTGAAAAGCCTGCTCGCCGTGCCGGGGGTTCCGCGCGACGTCGATCCGGCCGCGCTCGACGAATACCTGACATATCAGTATGTCCCCCACCCTAACACCATCTTTCGCGGCATTCGCAAGCTGCCGCCGGCCCATTACGCGGTCTACGACGAAGGAGGGCTCTCGATTGGCTGCTATTGGCGGCCTGATTTTACGAAGGAAGAGAATCGCCCCGAGGCGGACTACCAGGCCGAGCTGCGCGAACTGCTAACGAAGAGCGTCGAAAAGCGGCTGATGAGCGAAGTGCCGCTGGGGGCGTTTCTTTCCGGCGGGATCGATTCCTCGATCATCGTCGCCTTGATGCAGCAGCTCTCGCGCGAGCGCGTGAAGACATTTTCGATCGGCTTTCCCGTCGCCGAGTTCGACGAAACGAGCTACGCGCGAGAAGTGGCGCAGCATCTGGGCACGGAGCATTACGAAGAACGAGTCGAGCCGAACGGCGTCGAGATCTTGCCGAAGCTCGTCTGGCATTACGACGAGCCTTTTGCGGACAGCTCGGCGATCCCGACGTATTACGTTTCGAAGATGACCCGGCGCCATGTCACGGTGGCCCTCTCCGGCGACGGCGGCGACGAGTTGTTCGCCGGCTATCTGCGCTACCAGGCGGTGCGGCTGGGAGAAATCTTCGATCACTTGCCCAAGTCACTGCGCACGCTGCTGGCCGGAGAATTCTGGCAGCGATTGCCGTCAGACGGTCGGCAGCGATCGACGGTTCGCCGCTTCAAACGGCTGGCCGAGGGGCTGTCGCTGCCATCGGGCCGGCGCTATTTAGATTGGATCTCGGTCTTCAACGAGGCGAATCGCGCGGCGCTCTATACCGATGAGTTTCTGGCGCGGCTCCCCGACTCGGACCCCTACGATTTTCTTAAGGCGGCGCTGAATCGATCGGCTGGGCGCGACGCCGTGACGGCCGCCAGCCTGGCCGACCTGGTGACCTATCTGCCGTGCGACCTGATGACCAAGGTCGACATCGCCTCGATGGCCAACAGCCTGGAATGCCGAACCCCTTTCCTCGATCAGAAGGTGGTGGAGTTGGCCGCCAAAATGCCAATTCGTTTCAAGCTGCGCGGCCGCCGCCAAAAGCGCATCTTGCTCGACACCTTCGGCCACTTGCTGCCGAAATCGTTAAGAACGAGGTCGAAGATGGGCTTTGCCGTCCCGCTCGCCCATTGGTTCCGGCATGAGCTACGCGATTACGCCGAAGGGGTGCTGTTTGATCCAGTGGCCCAGGGTCGAGGGTATTTTCGGCCCGAGGCGGTGCGGGCCTTGTTCGACGCCCACGTGGCCGGCTCCTTCGACCATAGCGCCCGGTTGTGGGCTTTGCTCTTCATTGAGCTGTGGCATCGCGAGTGGGTGGACAGTCCGGCCGAAAGCGTCCGATAAGTGATTGCCGGGATATCCTGCGGCAGGACGAGCGCGGCGACGCCCGGCTTTTGCGGAAAACAACGCATAAATCGGTCACTCGGCCGCCCCGGCTACTTTAGCCCCCTATTCCGAATCGGTAAGATGTTCTGATTGCGAATAGTGCGAGGCCCCTGCTTCACTTCTACGCGGAGACTCACGGATGGAAAGTGTGCTGGCGGTCATTCTGGCCGGAGGACGCGGTTCGCGGCTGGAACCACTGACTCGAGATCGCGCCAAGCCGGCGGTTCCGTTCGGCGGGGCCTACCGGATCATCGACTTCACGCTCTCCAACTGTCTGAACTCCGGCCTGCGCAAGATGCTGGTCCTCACGCAGTACAAGGCGATGAGTCTTGACCGGCACATCAATCTCGGCTGGCGGAATTATCTTTGCCGCGAGTTGGGCGAGTTCATCGACGTGGTCCCGCCGCAGCAGCGAATCGACGAGCACTGGTATCAGGGCACGGCCGACGCGGTCTACCAGAATATCTATACGCTCGAAAAAGAGCGGCCCGAGTACGTGGTCGTCCTGGCCGGCGAC
>DASXPZ010000543.1:0-3674 GCA_036493275.1 Pirellulales bacterium | reverse complement strand
GCGGCCGCACCTCTGGCTTTTCCGAGTTCGAGATCCATGAAAGCTCTCCAGGGTTGGTTGAATCACTCGCTTTGTTCCGTGGCGGACCCTCGCGCATCGCCGACATCCCGCTCGATGTCATTCTCGCCGGCATCGCCACCATGCTCTACTTCACGCACACGTCGTTGAATATCGAATCGTTCATGGGCTCGATCATGTGCCTGGGCGTGTCGGTGTCGAACTCGGTCATGCTGGTGACCTTCATCGACGAGCACTGGAAGCGGGGGATGCCGGCGGTCGAGGCGTCGATCCTGGGGGCCAGCGAGCGACTCCGGCCGATCCTCATGACCGCCTGCGCCATGACGGTGGGCATGGTGCCGATGTCGCTCGCCCTGGAAGCGGGGAGCCAGATGCAGGCGCCCCTGGGGCGGGCCGTGATCGGCGGCCTGGTTTGTTCGACGATCGCAACGCTGCTGGTGGCGCCGTCGATCTTTGTTGTCGTGATGGGGCGCATCTCGCCGCGCTCGTTGTCCGTCTATCCCGATGATCCGGAAAGCATGCACTATGATCCGCAAGCTTAATGTTGCCCTGCCGCTGCTCGCGCTGGCGATCGCCGGTTGCGGAAAGAAGAGCCCCGTCTCCGCTCCCACGGCGTCCGACGTGCCCACGGTTCACATCGTGACGGCGGAGAAGCGCAATCTAGTCCGCCAGGTTGGGCAGCCGTCGTTCATTGATTCGTACGAGCAGACCGCTATCTACGCCAAGCTGGCGGGCTACGTGGAAAAATGGAACTCCGATATCGGCGACCGAGTGCAAAAGGGAGAGCTGCTGGCCTCGATTTTCATTCCTGAATTGGAACAGGAGCTCAACCTGAAAAAGGCAGAAGTGGTGATGAGCCAGGCCTTGGTTGCACAGGCCGAGAAGCTGGTCGAAGTGGCCGACGCGAACGTCAAGGCTGCCGTGGCGAAGGTTTCCGAAGCGCAGGCCGACGTCGGCAAGTTCGACGCCCTGGTCAAGCGCTGGGACTCGGAAGTCGGCCGGCAGGTGAGCATGGTGGCCGATCGCGTTTTGGATCAACAGATTCTGGGTGAATCGCGCCGGCAGCTCGAATCGAGCCGCGCTTCGACCGACGCCGCGCTGGCGGCCGTCAAAACCGCCGAGGCGCTACAACTGGCGCGCAGCGCAGATCTCGATAAGTCGAAAGTCGACGTCGATGTGGCAAAGGCCAAATTGCAAGTCGCCGAGGCCGACGAAAAGCGGCTCGCGGCCCTGTATAGCTATACGCGGCTCACGGCGCCCTATCAGGGGATCATCGTTTTGCGCAACGCGAACATCGGCGACTTCGTGCTGCCGGCCACGGGCGACCCCTCGGCTTCGAGCCGTTCGACCGATCAATCTTCGTCCCGCGCCACGCCCGTCTACGTGGTCGCTCGGACCGACGTGGTGCGAATTTATGTCGACGTTCCCGAGTCAGAAGCCAACTACATCGTCAGCGAAGTCGACAAGAAGGCGGGCGATTCGCGCGCGGTCACCAAGGCAACGGTCCGCGTCGCCGCGTTCCAAAACGACGATCTGCCAGCGACCGTGACGCGCTCTTCCTGGGCGCTGAATATGAAAAGCCGCACGCTGCGGGCCGAAATCGATCTGGCGAATCCGGACGCCAAACTTCTCCCCGGCATGTACGCCTACGGAATGGTGACGATCGAGCGGCCGGGCGCGCTCGTGCTGCCGCAATCGGCGATTGTTGAAAACGGCAACCAGGCGGTTTGTTTCCTCCTTGTCGGCGGTCACGCCATCCGCACGCCGGCGCAAACCGGCTTGCGCGCCGATGGCATGATCGAGGTACTCAAGAAAAAGCGCGCCGGCGCCTGGACAGACTTCGTCCGCGAAGATCAAGTCATCGTCGGCGACCTCACCGAACTGACCGATGGCTGCCCGGTAAAGGTCGAGACGCACTGAAGACGAAAAACAATTTCAGCGATTCGTCGATCGCCCCTGCGACCACGGCTGCTCATCCAACCGTTCGTCTTCGCCAGCGGCGAAAGCTCGCGACGAATAGTCCAACAGCGCCTGTGCCGAGCAACGTCGCAGTTCCCGGTTCGGGCATGAAGATGATGGCATGGGCGGAAATTTGGCCGTCGAGTGTCAAAGTCATCGTGATGGGCGTGGCGCCGGGAATGGTCTCCACGATCGTTGTATGGATGGGCAACGTCAGGTAAAGCGCCAGCACCCCCTCCGGATAACTCATGGTCGTCAGGGTCCCTTGTCCAGCTACGCTGGGCGCGTAATCGGAACTGCTGATCGAGGTCGAGCCAATCATGTCGGGGATAGGGCTGCCGAGGCCGGCGGACCCCTTCAGGTTGTAATCGAGATTTCCTGACGTCGCCGCGAGGCCAATCAGTCCGTTGGTGTCGAATTTCAGTTCGGCGCCAGAAGAGATAAGCTGCTCAGAAGTGGCTGGCGAAAGTTGTTGAATGTCGTAGACGCCGTCGCGCTCCGCCGCGGAACCGCTGGCCACCGTGAGGATGCCCAAGGCCTTCAACGCAATGGCGATCCCGAAGTTGGCTGGGTCGCTGCCTGGGGCGGCAGTTGAGACTCCGCCGCCAATCGCAGGCGACAAAGGAAAGGACGCGGTGGAGTGCTCCGGGTAAAGCGTGTTGTAATTCCCGGCCGTCACGTCGCTTTCGCCCGGAAACGAAATCGTGCCATTCTTCAAGTCGATCTCGGTCCAAAGCTCCCCGCCCAAGAAAGACGTCAGGCTGCCCGGATTGCCGGTCGAAAACGAGCCGCTCGGCGCCTTTTCGGCGGTCACTTTGCTCGTCGCTACCTCGCCTCCCGAGAGAGGCATCGAGAGGCTGCCCGAAATGGTCAGCCAACTTCCGGCGTTATATTGTCCCTGGTTGGCGGTGGTGGGGGCGATGGCAGGCAAACCGGTATAAGTTCCGGTTGGATCCACATCAAAAACGATAATGGTCGCCTGAGCGGCCGAAGAACAGAAAACTACGATCGCGATCGCCAAGCAAGGCAGATACCACGACTGCTCAGTTTTCATTAGCGCCCTTCCGTGCTTGCGGAAACTACGGTCATTACCCGATCGTTCAGCAATCTAACGGGCGCGATTGGAGACCTCAACCACCAACGCAGTGGTGGCTTCTCCAGGTGGGGGGCATGACTCGACGATTTTGGCTGCGCCCGGTGGGTAGCCGAGTTGTGGGCAATCGACTGCTGTGGTGTCGATGCAGATTGGATGCGAGCGAGCACCGGAAACCTTTCTCCCGCCGGGAGCAGGTGGCTTGCGCAGCAAGACGCACCCAGAGGGTACCCGGGGCGGCGCCGCGTTTGCTTCGCACTAGTGTGAAAACCCTAACTCGCATCAACCCTCACCCCGGCCCTCGTTCTGTGAGCCGATCGGCGCTAGCCGCGGGTGAATTTGCGCGGCGCACCGACCACGAAGAACCCGCAGGCTAGCGCCATGCGGCTCACGGATGCGTGCCCGTGCGGCGCCGAACGAAAAAAAACGCGCCGGCGCGAGTGGGTCTCGCGCAGGCGCGTATTTTGACACAAGAAACATCTTTTTCGGACGTCTCCGTCGCGGGATGGCCGGCTCTTAAGCGTCCGATCCGAAACCTGAAAGTCGCTGGCGACACAGTTGTGTTTTGAGCGGCAAACTGGTTTTATGAATCGGCGCTAAAAAT
>DASXPZ010000542.1:0-10477 GCA_036493275.1 Pirellulales bacterium | reverse complement strand
CCATTAGATCGAGCAACTCGCGTTCCGCGTTTTCACTGGCGATGCGAGCCGCTTTGTCGACTGCTCGATTGCCCAGCTCATTGACCCACGCTTCGAGTTGGGCGTCGCTGACTGACGGGCGAGGCCAGCCGGCCGGATCGCTGGCCAGCCAAACGCCGCGGGCCGATACCCAGACTTCGGTCAGCCGCGAACGCATTTCGGGCGAGAGCCGCGGATCCGCTAGCCGCGGCTTGATCTTGTCGGCGATCCGCAGCGCAAGCTTGACGTCGCGCTTGGCCAGCCACGCCAGACGGGCCGAGGCGCCGACGCGGACGTTGTACGAACCGGCGTCATTCAGCGCAATCAAACGGTCGATCTCGGCCGCATCCGACGGACCAACGGACTGCTCGGAGGCCGCTGGCAGCAAAGCCACGATCGGCTCGCAGATCATGCGCGTCTCGAAGGAAGTTTTCGGATCCAACAACAACGATTCAAGCTCCTGAGCCAGCGGCGCTTGCGCGTTGGGCGAGGCAGCCCAAGCCAGCAATCGATTCGAGCCGCCTTGACGGACGCGATAACTTTCATCGTCGAGCGCCTTGAGCACCGCGCGAATCTGATCGGCAGTCGGCGTCTCTTTCACAGCGGAGTCGACCGGCGGCGCGGGAGCGTCCGAAGCGGCCTGTTGGGCGTGCGCACAAGCCGCCGGCCCAAACACCGCCACGCCAAGCAACAGCGGCGCGGCAGCCAGGCGCCGCCAGGCGCGAGCGCAGAGCAAGGGACGATAAAAACGAAGGTGGGCTAGTAGTGCTGGCATCATCGCTTGCGAACAACTCCACGCTGGCGACACCTTCACCCCGACCCCCCAAGGTCGAATCCGCTCGACCGTCCTGGCCGCGTAAAACGCAGCCAGCTATATGATAGGCCCGCGGGAGGGAATCGCAAAACTTTTGGGCCGATTTCTCGGCGATTTCTGCCAAGCTTTTTCGGGTAGTAATCGATTCTGCCGGCGGTCGCCCGAGTAATTTGCCCGACCATTCCAAGCGATCCTGAAGAGCGTGTCGCGGCAGCGGACCTCGAAACTGGAGAAGGCCTCTTCGCTGGTTGACATGCGCAACTTTTTCCTGGAGCGCCGGCGCCCCGGGCTGCCAGCATCACTCGATTCAACTGCTATCGCGCGAAATCGGCTCTTGCCGCGCAGCCGGGTTTTCGATTACAAGCCTTTTTCCGCGCGCGGGCTCTCAGCCGAGGCGCCCGTCCCATCCGCGGATTTCCCCTTTCTTCTTGCGAGGTTCCGTCATGCGACAGAATCTGTTGCGCGCACTCCTGGCGCTCGGCCTGTTGGGCGCGTCGGCGCATGCGGCCGGCCTAATTAAGAAAACAACCAACCCGCAGAAAAAGCTCTCCGCCAAGACCAACTCGGCTGTGCAAGTGACGCTGAAGCAACAGCTCGAAAAGGGGCTGAAGCTCCGCCGACCGATCGAGTTTCAGTTCGTCGATCGCGTGGTGAAGATGGTCGAAGACGGGAAGCTGTCGATCGACACGGTGAACAAAGCGTTTGCCTGGTCGCGCGAGCGGAACAGCTTCCGGCCGTACGTCTACTTCGAGCAAAGCCTGATCGAACTGGCCAAGCGCGATGGCGTCGAGATCAAAGGTGAACTGATCAGCGGGCCGAATGACGCGAACGTCTTGACTCCGGCGAATCTCACGAAGCCATTGCCGAAAGAAAAAGTGACGCCGCAGCCCGCCAAGAAGAAGTCAGATTTCTTTCGATTCTTCATGCGGGGATCTTAGCGCTGGGCGCGGCGCCGAGGACCGCTGCGGTGACCACCGCAAAGCCCAAGTTCTCTAGCACGGTCTCGATAGTTCACGCCTACGGCTTATCCGCTGCGGCCGGTTTTTCTTTTTCGACTTCCGCAGGCTTGGTCTTGGAGGGTTTGCGACCCTTTGCCGGCGGCCGCTTTTTCGCGTCGGTTGGTTCTTCCGACGTCTCGCCGATGTCGCGCAGCTCCTCGGTCGCTTCACTCGGGGCGGCTTTAGGCTTTACCGGGTTAACGGCTTTCGGCGCCGGATCTTGTGCCGGGGCGCCCGCCGGAGGCTTGACCGCGGCGACCGGCGGAGCGGCCGCTTCCGCCGGATTCTTCTTCTGTTGATCCGCCAATTCCTGTGGCAGCGCGCCGGTGTCGACCAGCATATACCCGGCCCAGAAAAAAGGATGATCCGCCTTCGGCGCTTCGTCTCGCGCGGTGAGCTTGAGCCGCGGCTCGGAGCTCGGGTCGAGTTGTGTTTCACCCACCAGCACGACGGCCCGCTGCCAGGCGTCGGTCGCCGTGGCGTGCGGCAACTCCTGCACGAACTCTCGGACCAGGTCGACGCTGCTTTGCCCGCCCGTTCGCCAGCGACTGAGCAAGATCGTCCGCGCGCCGTTGGCCATCAGTCCGCAGACGTTCAGAAAGACCTCATGCCCTGGATCGTGGCCAGAAGCTTTTTTCAGGGACCGCTCCGCCGCGGTGTGGAACGATGGCATGACGACGACGTCGGGTCCGCCCCAAGGAAGCGAAAACAAATTGGCCAACGAGGAGCCCGTGCCGCGATCGTTCGTCGGCAAGAGCGACAATTGATACGCGGTCTGATCGACCGCCGGCGTATCGTTCAGCACGATCATGCCATCGAAGAGGGACGTAAAGGCCGCGGTATCCATCGGCAGCGGCGCGTGCAGCGCCACGGCGCCAGGGAGCGACTGACTGATCGATTCGAAAGCGGCCTTGGCGAGCGATTCGTCGCCGCTCTGCATCAGTTTGCCGATCACAACCCCCGTCACCCCTTCTTGCAGACGGGGTAAGGTGTCAGGCACGCCCAGCGAGGCCAGCGGCGCGTAGCGAATTTTCACTTTGCTCATCAATGGAACGAGCTGATCTCCGTCGCGAACCGTCAGCGCCTCGAACGGCAGATACCACAGCACGCCGTCGGGCACGATCACCAGTTCCTTGAACGACGTCAGATCGGCCTTCGATTTCGTCGTCAATGTTTCGAGCATCTGCTTGCTCTGCTCCCGCCAACCCACACCCGCTAGATCCGCTGTCGTCACCTCGCGGTTCGTTTCCAAATTTCCGAGCGATTGCAGCAGCTTGATCATCGGCTTGGAAAGCGCGTCGTCGCCGGGCGTTTGCCAATAGCCATACTTATCGTGAGTCAACAGCACCGCGTACGATCTCTTCGACGTATTAAAGAAGCTCAGGATGGCTTGGCCGGGCGGGAGCGCCGCGCGCAGGTCTTTGGCCGTTCGACACGGCGGGAAGACGAGCGCCGCCGGATCGCGCCGGACCGCGATCTCGCGCAAGATCACCTCGGCCGAGGCGCCCAATTCCGACATTTTCCCTAATCGCTCTTGCAGTTGCTTGGCACCGTGCTGGTCTTTGGCCACCAGCGGGTCCTTCTTTATTTCTTCGCGAAGTTTGCGGGCTTGCTTTTGCAGCTCGCCGTATTGCGGGTAGCGGGTCAGGATCTCCTGCCGCTCCAACTTGATCTTGGCGTCGAGGTTTTCTTCAGGCTGTTCAAGCAGCCAGCGTAGATTATGAACCCGGCCCCCCAGGTCGAGCGTGCTCAAAAATCGATGGCGCCGCGCGAGATCGCTGATTTCGAGCACACGATCATGGTCTTTGCGCTCGACGGCCACCTCGAACCAACGGTCGTAGACGTCGTCGTGCGGAAAGTACATCAACGAGAGCGATTCGAGCGGGTCCATCAGCCAATCGGTGGCCGTCGGATCGCGCAGGGTAGCGGTGTACAAGTCCATTGCCGTGCGCGCGGAGTAGACGCCGTGCGTGAACAGGTAATCGGCCAGCGTCATCTGGTAGAGCCAGAGCGAGCCCGTTTTCTGGAAGGTCATGGCCAGCGCCAACTGCTGGTCTCCCAGCGTGACATTGCCTTGCTGATACGCGGCCAGCGCGCTGATAAAGGCGACGCGCGCGCCGGCCTTGCCGGTTTGCATGGCGCGGCGGCCCATGGAGACGCGCGCGGTATTCAGAAATGCCACCGCCGCCGGGGCCTGGCCGATACAGCAAGAGTTTTCCGCCGCCAGCGTCAGCATCGAGACTTGCAACAGCCGCTGATCGTTCGCCTTGGCCCAGGCGGCCGCGGGAGCCAGCGCCGGATAGAGGCCCGGCCGGTTGGCAATCAGGTGGGTTATCTGCCCATAACGGAGCGCCTCTTCGACCGTCTGAATGTCGAGGTAAGCCGCGGCCGCGAAGCTCGCCTCGGAAAAAAAGTTTGTGGCGGCGGTGTAGTCGCCGTCGGCCATCGACATCCGGCCCAGTTCCAACAGCGCCATGCCAGTGAAGGGGTGATCGAACTCGCCGGCGGCCAGCACGGCGCGTTGCAGCGTGGTGCGGGCTTCGGCGTCTTTTCCGGCGGCCAGGTAGGCCACGCCCAATTGGATGTCGATCCACGCCTCGGACCAATGGTTCGGCGGTCCCGGCCGGCGCGCCAAGAGCGAAACCATGTTGCCGGTCATTGTGGCCGGCGCGCAGGAAGGACCCATGATCTCGCGCCGGCGCCGCATGGCCAGCGCCGTGCAACGGACAATCTCTTGCGCGTGGACCGGAAGCTTGATTGCCTGCTGGACGACTCCTCCCCCGACGATGACTTGGGTGTTGTCGATCCGACCTTGATTGATGCTGTACGTCTCTTTGTATTGCCCGTAACGGACCGAACGCGCAGTCCGCCCCCAGGGCGCCATCTTGATCTGGTTCGTGGCGACCGGGATGCCTGGCGTAAACTCGACGCGGAGCATCCAATCGGGATAGGCCGCGTACATGTTCAGCGCCGCCTCGTAGGCCTTGAGCGCCAGGTTGTGTTCGCCCATCTGGTAGTAGCACTCGCCGATCATCACGTCGATGCAAATCGAGTCGATCCAAAGCGTATTATTGGGGCCTTTGATCCGAGTCTGGGTCTGGAACTCCCTCAGCGCCTCGCGATAGTCGCCATCCATGAAGGTGGAGAGCGTCGAGAAGTATTCCGTGTGCGGAATCGAATCAGAGGTAAAGAACTGGGCCGAGGCGCCCCCGGCGGCGCAGAGCCAAACCAGCGCGGCAAAGATAGACCGGGGCGCCAACCAGCGCGTCCCCCTCAGGCCGGCGAAAATGCGTGAACGCCCGGCGTCGCGCGCGGCATAGATTCCTTGCGCCATGACTTTCGTTCTCCTCTGACGGCGCTGGGATGATCCGGCCAGGAACGTCCCCCTCGCTTGCGCCGCGTTTCGTTCTCTGTCGGCTGCTGGCGTCAGGACGGGAACCGTCCGGTCGTGGAAATGAAAGACCGGCGCCAGCACAGTTTCCAGCATACAAGCGACCGGCGCGAAGGGCAAAAAAGGGGGCCAACATCAGGACAATTGCATCTCCTGTGGCCGGGGGCTTCGACCCCGGAAACTACAGCAAAGACCGGCCTCACAGAGGCCAGGTACAGGAATTGGAAAGTGCGGGAGTCGGCTCGTCCCCAGCGCCTGCGAGGGGTAAACGACTCAGGAACAGGCGTGCCAGTGGTCAGTTGCCGTCCAAAAAGCCTGCTATCACGCCAAGTTTCTGCAAATCGTCCAAAGTCCAAGCCGCCCCTTGACGATAACGATGTTGCGGATTGTGTGGAATCTAACGATCAAATAAGTCCTTCGGCCTTATCGGCCGCCCGGTAACCCCGGCGCTGGCGGATTTGTGGCAGGAACCGTGCATGGCCCAATCGATTGCGAGCTCGCTGAAGCTGTCGGCCAGCGGATTATTTCTGCTCGGCGCGCTGGCTAGCATGGGATGCCAGAGCAACTACTCGGGGCAGACTCTGCCGAGCCCCTACTGGCTGCAGGACGACGTTCAATACTTCCCGCCAGGGACTGAGTTCAAGCTGTCGCATGAAGCGACGGCGATGAAGACCTACGGCGGCGCTCGTCGCGATCGAGTTGGGCCCGTTGGGCCGCAAGAGTCGGGGCCCGTTCCCGGCGCGCCGGCGCCCGGCGATGTTCCCAACGGCGGGGTAGGCGCAGGGGGCGTGCCGGGGGCTCCAATCCCTGGCGCTCCGATACCCGGCAACATCGGTCCCGGGGGACCAGTCGACGCGGCGCCTGAAAACGAAAATCCGGCCGACGCGCCTCCGGCAGAAGGGGCCGCGGACGACCCATTCAATCCGAAATGACGCTCGCCTGTGGCGCGCTTCCCTCGAAGAAACAAAATCGATGTTGATATCTAACTCACGAAGTTGAAACAGAATCACCTCAAGCCTTAGGCCTCGAGCCTGTGGCCTGTTCCATACGGAGCTCAAACCAAAACACGGCTCGTCCCCTAACAGAAGCCACGGTGGCAGACCCGCTTGGGCCCAATCGGCTCGAAATCGAAGGTCGCCACCACCAAGTTCGTCGGACGTCTTGAATCGACCTGCCAGGCACACACGTGCGAACCGCTGAATCGGCGGATTTCAGCATGGCCGGTCGGAGCAAGGCGCTTAGGGGGGACCGAGCCTCTTCGCCCCCGGTGTTCGAAGCGCGTTTCACAAAAACGCTCTTCGGACGCCGGACGGCGAAGAGCGAATCACCTGTCCGCAGGAAGCTGATATTATGGCCGATCCCGATATCGCTCAGGCCGCCCAGCAATGGGTCAATGACGGCTTCGTGTGGATTGGCTTTGGCACCGTCGCCGGCCTGATGGCCAAGGCGATCATGCCGGGCCGAGATCCTGGCGGAGCAATCGTTACGTTGTGCCTGGGGATCGGCGGCGCGGTCGTCGGCTGCGGCATGCTGGCCTTCGCCCTGCCTGAATATCGTGTGACCCCGCTGACGCCGGCTGGCTTTGTGGTGGCCACGGCCGGGGCGTTCGTGCTGTTGTTCTTCTACCGGCTGCTGGCCGGCCGGATCATTCGCGAAGAGGGCGAAGGCCGCGCCATTCCGCGCCCCTTTTATTCTCGCCGCCGCTCGCGCACTCGCGAGCCCTATTACGACGACGGACCGTATCGTCCGTAGACACGGCTATTCGAGAATGCCGTCACCGGCGATCAATCGCGCCGCCGTCTTTGTTGCGAGCTCCGGTGAGGCCGATATCCGCTCCCGGACTTGCCGCCCGGATTGCCGCGAATGTGATCCCCCTCGGTCTGCTCGCCTAGCGCCCGTTTCGCCCGCGCGCGGCGATCGTCGAGCGCCTCTTTCGGCGGCCGATCCGGAATCAAGCAATCGCAACCGCCGCCGATCAGGTCTTGCCGGCCTGCTTGCTCCAGCGCTCGGCGGACCTCGAAGTAATTCTCCGGCTTGAAGAACTGCAACAGCGCCCGCTGCATCCGCCGGTCTTTCACCTGCTTGGCAATATAAACCGGGCGGCGCGTGAACGGATCGAGACCCGTGTGATACATGCAGGCCGCAATATCGAACGGGCTGGGAATAAAATCTTGCACCTGGTCCGGGCGATAATGGTTGCGTTTGAGAAACAGCGCCAACTCGATCATCGAGTCGAGGCTGCTCTCTGGATGGCTGGCGATGAAATACGGCACGAGGTACTGCTTTTTGCCGGCCCGCTTCGAGGCCTGCTTGAACTCGGCGTCGAATTTTTGAAAGTCGTCGACCGAAGGTTTTTTCATTGCCGACAAAACTTGCGGATCGGTGTGCTCCGGCGCCACCTTCAGATGCCCGCCAACGTGATGCGCCGCCAGCTCGTCCATATACTCCGGGCTCAGCCGGGCCAGGTCCATGCGAATGCCTGAGGCGACCAGCACCTTGCGCACGCCGGGCTCGCTGCGGGCCTGCTGCATCAACTGCACGAGCGGCGCGTGGTCGACGCCCAGCAATTTGCAGATCGTGGGATGGACGCAGCTCAGCCGGCGGCACTTGGCTTCGACCTCGGGCCGCGTGCAGCGCATCTGGTACATGTTGGCCGTGGGGCCGCCGATATCGCTGACGACGCCGCTGAAGCCGGGCTCGGCCGCCATCTGCCGGATTTCGCCCAAGATTGATTCCTGGCTGCGGCTCTGAATGATTCGCCCTTCGTGAGCCGTGATCGAGCAGAAGGTACAGCCGCCGAAACAGCCGCGCATGATCTGCACCGAGTCTTTCACCACTTCGAAGGCCGGAATCTTTTGATCGCCGTAACTGGGGTGCGGCCGGCGCGTGTACGGCAAGCCATACACACGATCCATTTCGACTTGGCTGAGCGGCAGCGCGGGCGGATTGGCCACCACGGCCTCGCGGGCGTGATACTGCACCAGCCGGCGGGCGTTGTGCGGATTGGTTTCGTTGTGCGTGATCTTGGTGAAATCGGCGAACGCGAACTTGTCGGTCGACGCTTCTTCGTAGCTGGGCAGCGTGATCGTCGCTTCGCTCGGCGGCTTTTCGCTGGCGCCCAGCCGATAGACTACGCCCCGCATGTCGCGCAGTTGGCGGACCGTTTCGCCTTTGGCCAGGCGCTGCGCGATCTCGACGATCACGCGCTCTCCCATGCCGAACACGATCAGATCCGCCTTGGCGTCGCAGATGATCGAGCGGCGGACCTTGTCGCTCCAGTAGTCATAGTGCGAAAGGCGCCGCAAACTGGCCTCGACTCCGCCGGCAATTACCGGCACGCCCGAGTAGGCTTCACGCGCTCGCTGGCAATAGGCCAGCGTGGCGCGATCGGGGCGGCGGCCGATCTCTCCGCCGGGGCTGTACGCGTCGTCGTTGCGCACTTTGCGATTGGCGGTGTAGTGATTGATCATCGAGTCCATGTTGCCGGCGCTGACGGCAAAGAAAAGCCGCGGCCGCCCGAAGGTTCGCCAGGCGTCGCAATTCTTCCAGTTGGGCTGGCTGACGATGCCGACGCGAAAACCTTCGCTCTCGAGCAGCCGCCCCAGAAGCGCCATGGCAAAACTGGGATGATCGACGTAAGCGTCGCCGGTCACAAAGACGACGTCGACTTCGTCCCACCCGCGCGCAAGCATCTCTTCGTGCGACATCGGTAGCGGAGTGGTGGCGGCGCTGCGCAGCGGACCCGCGGCCAGCGGCGCGCAGGCGTAGCCGGAGGTCGAGGCAAGATCGACGATCGGGAACTGAAAGCCGGCGGAAGTGTTGTTAGCTGTGGACATGACGCGACAACACCAATCCGCCGGACCAAGGGCGCAAGAATCATCGCACAGCAAGTGGAGCAAAAAAGGCGCTAAAAACTCGGGCTGTGCGGGAGCGATCCATTCTATCCCAAGCGGGAAGAGGTCGATAGGAGAGCCCTCCGCAAATGCCCCCGCCCGCTGGTTTGCTTCCGGTCCGTCTCTAAGCCATAATCGGCGCTCTATGCGGGTTTGAACGGGGCGGTTTTGATCGGGGGATCTGTCAGGCGAGGGGTCATCATGCTCAGCCAGCGCGCTAGTGTCGTTGTTTTCGTTGGATTGTGTTTGGCCATCGCGACGCGCGCGGTCGCGGCCGAGCCCGTTCCGGTCGGCGATTGGCGCTATTACGGCGGCGACGCCGGCAGTAGCAAATATTCGAAGCTCGACCAGATCAACGCAGACAACGTCGCGAAGCTGAAGATCGCCTGGTCGTGGGATTCTCCCGACCTGCCGCTGCAAAAAGAGAACCGCGCCCTCGGCTCGTTCGCGCACGAGCCGACGCCGCTGGCGGTCGGCGGCGTCCTCTACACCAGCACTTCGCTGGCGCAGGTCTCGAAAATCAACGGCGTCACCGGCGAGCATATCTGGGACTTCAATCCCGAGGTCTACAAAGCGGGCCGACCCACAAACCTGGGCTACGTCCACCGCGGCGTCGCCTATTGGGCCGGCGATGGCCTGGAGCGCGTCTACTGCGCAGGGCATGACGCCTATCTGTATTGCGTTGACGCCAAGACGGGCAAGCTCGACCCGACGTTCGGCGAAGAGGGACGCGTCAACCTGGCGAAGGCGATTCCGCTGGCCATGAACGCGCGAAATTACACGATGACTTCGCCGCCAGTAATTTGCCGCGACGTGATCGTCGTCGGCTCGTCGATCTCTGACGGGCCGCAGTTCAAAGAGGCCCCGCGCGGCGACGTGCAGGCCTTCGACGTCCGTACCGGCAAACCAGCTTGGATCTTTCACACCATTCCGCAAGAGGGAGAGCTCGGCAACGAAACGTGGGAAGAGGGCTCCTGGAAGTACACCGGAAACACCAACGTCTGGACGCCGATGAGCGTCGACGAAGAGTTGGGCTACGTCTATCTGCCGCTCAGCACGCCAACGAACGATTGGTACGGCGGGCAGCGCCTGGGGAACAACCTGTTCGCCGAATGCCTGGTCTGCGTCGAGGCCAAAACCGGCAAGCGCGTCTGGCATTTTCAAACCGTTCATCACGGGATATGGGATTATGATCTGCCCGGCGCGCCGGTCTTGTGCGACATCAAGGTCGATGGAAAACCTATCAAGGCGGTCGCGCAGATCACCAAGACCGGTTTCACATTCGTCTTCGATCGCGCAACAGGCAAGCCGGTCTGGCCGATCGAAGAGCGGCCCGTTCCGCAATCAACCGTGCCGGGCGAGC
>DASXPZ010000541.1:0-3727 GCA_036493275.1 Pirellulales bacterium | reverse complement strand
GTTGCCCGAACATGAAACAACTGATGACGGAAGTCTATGCTTACCTTCGCCGCCGCAACCGCCACGGGCGACACGAGTACGCTCAAACCCGAGCAGCATGAGCAAAAGGCTACCCGAATCACGCAAGGCTATTTAGATGTTCTAACTTCGTGAGCCCAGCCAATGGCGTGAGATCGCCAACTTGGGTCGCGCTGAAACTTAGAATTCGCAAGTTTTTGAGTCGAGCGAGTGGCGCAAGCTCCCTGACGGGGGTCTCATAGAGGTAGAGTTCTTGCAAGCGCTTCAGCTCAGCTAGTGGCGTGAGATCGCTGACTTGCGTGGACATGATCAATAGTATGAGCAAATTGCTTTGCCCAACCAGCGGCGTCAGATCGCTGACGCTAGTCTCATGAAGGTAAAGGACTTGCAAGTTGGACGATGCGGAAATGGGCGTGAGATCATTGAAATCAAACGTGGGTGGTCCCGCCTGGATGAGCCTGTCTCCCATTACCCGTCTGGCGAGGTCTTTCCACCAACCTTGGGGCTGATTTTGCAGTTCCCACAAATCGTAAGCCCCGCCGAACTCGTTAATTGCGCGTCCCGAATTCGAAAACGAATCAGCGATTTGCTCTTCGTAGCTGGACTGCCGTCGCTCTCTGGCAATCCAAGCGAGCGGAATGGCTATGACAATCACGATAAAAAGCAGCGTCCGCAGGCTAAAGCGAAACCAGCGGCGGCGGGGTGGGGTGGACATAGAGGAGCAACGCGGTCTTAACAGACTTCCAAAAGCGACACTTGGATCGTTCCGGGCGGCGCTAGCCTCTGACTCTGTTCTGCAAATTGTAATTGCCAGGTCACTCTTGCTGCCGCAGGATTTCCAACACCTTTTGCTTTGAAATCTGCCGCGGGCCTCCCCCTAGCCGCCTTTCCGATTCCATGATGGCGCGAAGCACTTGTCTCGTCTACCACATCCGATAGTGCTTCTCAGCGGTCGGCAGCAGCAGGGCCAACAATGTTACAACCACAAACATCATTCGCAGCGCATAGCGGATCAAGGTGCGTTTTGGCCTATCGACCATCCTGTGGATTGTAGCGGCCGTGGGGCTCGGCCGCCTTCAGACTCGCTCTCCGTCCGCGGTTTCTAGTTGAAACTCGTGGAGCTTTTGGTTGTAGCAAGCAATGACGTCCTTGCGGCGGAGCATGCCTAACAGCTGCCTGGGATTTTCTGTCGCGACGATCGGCAATTCATCAATGTTGACTTCGGTAAATCTCTTAAGGGCGGTGTTCAATTCATCCTCCGGCGTCACGGATTTCACGCGCGACGTCATCACGTCGCTTGCAATGGCCAATTGCCAGATCTCTTCGTTATAGAGATGCCCGCGCACGTCATCCGTGGAGAAGACGCCGACCAATTGCCCTTCGCCGTCGACGACCGGAAAGTAATGCTGCCGGCTCGTGGCGATCAAGCGCACGATGTCCTTTAGCCGGGTTCCCTGAAATACCGTCGAACGTTGCACCCAGGGGACGTCTCGAACGGTGATTCCCTCCAAAATATCGACCAACAGCTCGCCCCGATGCGCCGGCGAATCGAGGCGAGAAGGGAGCTGCTGGTGGTAGAGAGTCCAGCGTTGACAAAGCACAAAGCACAAGACGGATACCCACAGGGTTGGTATCAGCAAGGCATAGTCTCCGGTTAGCTCAGTGACCATCACGATCGTCGAGATGGGGGCATGCGCGGCGCCGGCGAAGAAGCCTGCCATCCCCACGATCGCGTAGATTGCGGGCTGGGGCGCGAGTTGCGGCCAATGCTGATGAAATATCTGCCCTACCGCGGCGCCCGTGCAGCCGCCGATGACCATCGAAGGTCCGAAGACTCCCCCCGAGCCCCCCGAACCGATCGTGGCCGATGTGGTAAGGATCTTGCCGATCGCCAGAGCCGCCAGCAAGCCCACGCCGAGCGCCGACGGATCGGTCAACGCGACTTGCAGACTTCCATAGCCCGTGCCGAGCACCGCCAGCGCCCGGCTGTTTCTGTCGAAAAGCCACCAAAGCAACAGGCCGAAGAGGCCGGCCAGCACGGCCCCGGCCACGGGCCGGAGCCAGACCGAAACGGGCGATCTCTTGAAGAGCCGATGAATTCCGTAAAAGCACTTGATGTAAATCACCGCCACCGCGACCAGCGCGAGGGCGAGAAAGGTGAGCGGAATCAGTTCGACCAACGACTCCATCCGATACGTCAAACCTTCGCCAAACAGCGGCACGAAACGGATATGCGCCGGCAGCCAGTAAGAAAAAACGCTGTAGCTAATCGTTGAGGCGACGGCGGCCGGCACAATCACTTCGGCCTCCAGATCCGCTTCTCGGTAGAGAATCTCGGCCGCGAACAGGGCGCCCGCCATCGGCGCGCGAAAGATGGCCCCGATGCCAGCCCCCATGCCAACCGCCAGAAGAATTCTGCGGTCACGCGAAGGGAGCTTAAGCGCCGTGCCGAGGAATGATCCAAAACCTGCGCCGATCTGCGCGATGGGGCCTTCGCGCCCTCCGGATCCGCCGCAGCCGATCGTCAGCGCCGAGGCGACTAGCTTCACGACCGGAACGATCGGCCGAATCAAGCCGCGCTTGAAATGAAAGGCTTCGATCACCGCGTCGGTGCCATGCCCTTCGGCTTCCGGCGCCAGTGCGTTGACAAGCACCCCCGAGAGAAAGCCCCCGACGGCGAGGACCACGATCAGCTTCCAGGCCGACATTTCGGCCTCAGGGGGCTGGAAGATGTAGTGTTCGCCGGCGGCGATGGGCGCCACATAGCCCGCGAACCGTTCCAGCGCGATAAAGCGAATCGACTGACCGAGGGCGTCGAACGTGATCGCGCCCAACCCGGCCACCACTCCCACCGCCGCCGCCAAGATCAGCCACTTACCGGTTGAATGAAAAGGCTCCAGGAACTTGAAATACTTGGTCAATTAGGCCTCGTGAGGTTACCGGAGCCGTGTCCCCTTCGATGGTCTGTTTCCGCATCGTAAGCGCGGCTGGCACGCTGCGCCAACCCGCCTATGCCGTTCGAAAGTCAGGCTCTGTCCTCCGACGGCCGAGCGGCAGGTAGCCGATTCTGCCGCTATGCAACGATCAGTCTAGCGGCCCGCGCGTAATTCCGTTATTTGGGGCGAGCCTGCGGATGATCTGACTTTGACTAGGATTTTCGGCATAAAAACCCACCGGGCCGCTGCCGATCGGCGAGCGAACGGTTGCCCTCATGGGAAAACCGCTCCTCTCGAACTAGAATCAAAGATCGCCGCCCCTTCGTCGCCCCTGTTCGTAGTGCATTTATGGGTCATTTCAAGTCTCTCTTGCGCAGTTTCCTCATCGCGTTGGCCGCCGTGGCCTGCGTCGAGGTGATTCGTCGTTTTGCGATGGAGAATCTGCTGGGAGTCTCCGCGCCGCTGATGTCGTTCGTCGTCGCGGTGATCGTCGCGGCGTGGTTCGGCGGACTGGCGACGGGCCTGCTAGCGACTCTGCTGGGCGCCGCCGCGGGCGTCTTCGTTTTCGTGACTTCCAGGGAGGTCTCCAGCGTCCCGGCGAATTTTCAGGTTCGCATCCTGACCTTTATGGTGATCGGCGCCTTGATCAGTTGGTGCTTCGAGTCCGTGCGCGCGACTCGCCGGCGCATGGAAGGCCGCCAGCAGGAACTCGAACACGAAGTCCGGGAGCGGCGCAAGGCCGAGGACGCCGAGCGCGAGCGGCGAGAGGACTT
>DASXPZ010000540.1:0-3918 GCA_036493275.1 Pirellulales bacterium | reverse complement strand
TTCGTGACCAAGCGCGGCCACGCCAAGATCCTCGATTTCGGGTTGGCGAAAGTCGGCGCACCCGGAGGTTCCTCCAGCAAAGTCATGGCCGGCGTCACCCAGACCATGGACGAAGCCCACCTCACCAGCCCCGGCACCATGGTCGGGACGGTAGCCTACATGTCGCCCGAGCAGGTGCGAGCGCGCGAACTCGACAACCGCACTGACCTGTTCTCGTTCGGCGCAGTCCTCTACGAAATGGCGACCGGCGACTTGCCATTCCAAGGCGAAAGCTCGGCGGTCATCTGCGAGGCCATCATGAATCGCGCTCCGGTCCCGGCGGTGCGCCTGAATCATGAAGTCCCGCCCAAACTCGAAGACATCATCAACAAGGCTCTCGAAAAAGATCGCAACCTGCGCTACCAGCACGCCTCGGAGATGCGCAGCGACCTGCAACGATTAAAGCGCGACACCGACACCGGGCGCTCGGCGATGTCAACTGTGAGCGTAGGCGAGGAATCGAGTGTAAGTCCAGGACAGGGCTCTTCCGATCTACGCAAGGCTTTCAGCGCGGGCCACGCCACCCCATCGGAACCTAAGAATCGCTTCCTCATCAGGATCGCCACCGTCGCAACGGTCGTAGTCTTCGTGATCGGCGGTTTCTTCTGGAAAGCAAGAAAGCCCACAACGCCCGTCGCCACTTCCGCCAACCCGACCACGGTCGCCGTTCTTCCCTTCCAAAACATGGGCGCCGACAAAGACACCGACTTCCTCCGCCTCGCCCTGCCCGACGAAATCGCGACCGCGCTTACCTACGTGCATTCGCTGTCGATCCGCCCCTTCGCCACCACCAGCAAGTACAGCGGTCCGAGCGTCGACTTGCAACAAGCCGGGCAGGAGATGCACGTCGCCGACATTGTCACTGGCCACTACTTGAAAGAGGGTGACCAAATTCAGATCACGCTCGAAGCCGTAGACGTTGCCAACAACCGCACGCTCTGGCGCGACACCATGACGGCTGCTGCTCCCGATATGATCGCCATGCGCAACCAGATCACAGAGAAAGTTCGTCAGGGCTTGGTCCCCGCCCTCGGAGCCGGCGCTGAATCGGCCGAAGGCGCGACCCGTCCCAAGAACGAAGAGGCCTACGATCTTTATTTGCGCAGCGTGTCGCTGCCCCACGACTCCGCGCCTAACAAAGAGGCAATTGCCATGCTGGAGCGCGCCGTTGGGCTGGACCCCACCTACGCCCCAGCCTGGGGCGCGCTGGGCCCTCGCTACTACTATGACTCCCACTACAGCAACGGCGGCCCTGAGATGTTCCAGCGCTCCATCGCCGCGCTGGAGCGCGCCCTCATTCTCGACCCAGACTTAAGTGAGGCAGCCAGCCAACTCATCGCTGACCGCGTAGAACAAGGTGAGATGGGCAAGGCCTACAAGGACGCGGCGGCTCTGGTGGCGCGCCATCCTGAAAACGCCATGTCCCATTTTGCGTTGAGCTATGTCCTGCGCTATGCCGGGCTACTCGATGAGGCCGCACGCGAGTGCGACACCGCGTTGTCGCTCGATTCGGGAAATTATTCGCTTCGATCCTGCGGGCTGATCTTCGACGAATTGGGCAAAACCGACCGCGCCATGGACTTTTTTCGCCTGGACATGGGCTCGGGCTTTGTTGCTTCGAACCTGCCGCCGCACTTTCTGCGTGCGGGTAAGCTGGCCGAGGCGCGCGAGAGTGCCACGAAAATATCCGCGGACGACGCGTATCGCCAAATCGAGAACGTCTGTGTTGATCACCAGTCTCCGTCAGCGCCCGACCCAGAGTTAGACAAGCTCGTCAGCCAAATTGGCCCAATGTTTATCGCCGATCCTGACCCCGAAAACCGATACTGGGATGGGGCTCTGATGGCTTCCTGCGGCCAGAAAGATCTCGCGCTGCGTCTGCTCAAGAGTGCAATTGACGGCCGCTACT
Source organism: Pirellulales bacterium (assembly GCA_036493275.1). Classification (GTDB taxonomy): domain Bacteria; phylum Planctomycetota; class Planctomycetia; order Pirellulales; family JACPPG01; genus JACPPG01. The sequence continues at coordinate 1,970 of DASXPZ010000540.1, read as the reverse complement.
GCGCCGGCACGGCGTTAAACACCGACCCACTGCTGGCTTCGCTGCGACGCCCACCCGAGTTTCCCCAGATCCTCTCCGCCGCCAAAGAATGCCAGGAGAAGTTCCTGGCGGAGAGAGCACAAGCCGCGCAGTAACTGTATGGAGCAGGTTGGTGTGGAGCGGACACTCTTGTCCGCTGCTTTTGACTTTGTTCTTTCTTGTTTTTGATTTTTGTTCCCTTCCTTGCCTTTGACTGTGTCCTTCCTTACTTTTGAATCTTTATTTCTTGGCATTGACCCAAAGCCCAACCCCAACAGCGGCGGACAGAGCTTGCCCTGAGCTTGTCGAAGGGACTGTCCACCCCACACAACCCTGCTTATACAATGCTCTCTTGCGAATCCTGATCTCAGCCGGCGAAGCCTCGGGCGAAATGTACGGCACGCAACTCATCGATGCCCTTCGCCGCGGCTATGAACAGGACTCGAAGAGTCAACTCGACTTCTTCGGAGTCGGCGGAGACCGCATGCGCGCCGCGGGCTGCGATACGGTAGTCGATGCCAAAGACCTGGCGGTAGTCGGAATCACGGAGATCCTAAGCCACCTGCCGAAAATCTGGAGTCTCTACAAACACCTGATCCGCGAAGCCGAGCGCCGCAAGCCCGACCTCGCCATCGTCATCGACTCCCCCGCCTTCAACTGGCGCGTCGCCCGCCAGATGAAAAAGCGCGGCATCCCCACGGTCTACTACGTTGCGCCGCAGTTCTGGGCCTGGCGTCAGGGACGCGTCCGCCTCCTCCGCGACTATATTGACAAAGCTCTGGTGATTTTTCCCTTCGAGGAAAAGTTCTACCGCGACCGCGGCGTAGACGCGACCTTCGTCGGTCATCCGCTGGCCGAGTTGCCGCACCCGACAATCGAGCGCGCCGAATACGCCGCGCGATACAATCTCGACCCCGCCAGGCACTGGATCACCCTCATGCCCGGCAGCCGCGTAAAAGAAGTACGCATGAACCTGCCGACGATCCTCGAATCGGCGTCTCAGTTGGGCGGAGCTTACGAATTTCTTCTTCCAGTCGCACCCACGCTCGACCACAGCCTCCTTGTCAACCTGATCGGGTCGCAAAGAATCACGCTCGTCCCCGAATCCCTGCCCGCGCTGTGGCACTCGCGCGCCGGCATAGTCGCCAGCGGTACCGCCACCGTCGAGGCAGCCATGATAAACATGCCCTTCGTCATGGTGTACCGTGTCTCGCCGATAACCTACGCTCTGGGCAAGCCCCGCGTGAAGGTCCCTAGATTTGCCATGGTGAATCTGATCGCCGAAGAAGAAGTTGTACCCGAACTCGTGCAGCATGATTTCACTGCCGCCAAAGTCGTGGCCCGGCTCAACGAAATCCTCCCCGACGGCCTCCCGCGCGACCGAATGCTGGAAGGCTTGACCCGGGTAAAAGCCAAACTGCGAGCGCCGCAGACAGAAAGCGAACTTACTCAGCATCCGGCCGACCGCGCCGCCGAAATTATTTTTTCCATGATCAGGGGGCGTTTCCCCCCGCGATAACATCCAATCACCTTGTTTACCCTCAGCTGACGACATCTCTTTCAGAAATGTGAAGTTACTTTGGGGAGGAATTTTCCCGGTTTTGAGAGTGTCCCTGCTGACGAAACGACAAGGGTCGCGCGAAAATAGGTCCTGGAGAAAGAGCAGTGAATCGCGGCAAGAAAAGCAGTCGAACTAAGGTGGAGGCTACAAATTTTCTGTCGGCGACTCGCGCCGCGATTTGGATTGAGACGTACCTCACCATGCTGCTGTTGTGCGTCCTTCCGGCGATCGCTCAAATTCAACCTGCCGATGCCCCTGCCGCGTCACAAACCGGGCAAATTCGCGGCACCGTTGTCGATAAAGACGGAGCGCTCGTCGCCAACGTCAAAGTCACCCTGGCTCAAGACGGCAAGCCCTCGATCGAAGCCGTGTCCGACGGCGGCGGGAATTT
>DASXPZ010000539.1:0-3284 GCA_036493275.1 Pirellulales bacterium | reverse complement strand
GGAAGAACGGGGAGGGGAGAGGACCGGCGTTCGGGAAAAGTCCGGTGATTCCAGGCTTTTGCCCCTAGTCGGCCTCTGCAATCCGGCGGTTTTCCTTGATTTGCCCAGACTGCCAAACTAGGATCAAAGCTTGGAACATCTGTTTGCTTATTCTGGCAAGTGTCCGCCCCCGGCCGAAGGTCGCGCATCGTTCGAGGCACGCGCTCGGTGGGGATCGTCGAATTTTACGTTCGCGCTCGTTGGAGAATCTTCCATGCTGCTGTCTTTGCAGGCCCGCCGCGCACTGGCTTTGTTTACGTTCGCGGCGCTCGCAATCTTGGCCCCCACGCTGGCGGTGGCGCAAAACACGTTTCAGATGCCCGCCGGTGTGATCGTCGACCCAACCGGCGTCTTCAAGACGAAGGTCTACGACGATCCCGGAGGCGCGCTGGTCCGTCAGCGGATTGCCGACGCCAAGGCCACGATGGATCCCAAGCTGTTTGCCAAGAGTAAATCTCGCAAGGTTTCGCTCAACCGCCTGCAAAAGGCGATCGAAGCTCGACTGGCTGAAGGTCGCAAGCCGACCGATGAAATGCTCTCGCTGGCCGGTCTGACCCGATTGCAAAACGTGCTCGTCTATCCCGATTCGGGCGACATCGTGATCGCCGGTCCGGCCGATGGCTGGGTCAAGGACGTCTCGGGACGCATCGTGAGCGTTACCAGCGGGCGGCCTGTTTTGGAATTGCAAGACCTGGTGGTCGCGCTGCGTGCTTATCCTCCTAATACCAAAGACAGCCCAAAGATCGGCTGTTCGATCGATCCGACTCCGGAAGGTCTGCAGCGCTTCAATGCGTTCTTCAAATCGGTGCGCGACGCCGACCCGCACGAACAGGCAGAGTTTATTGCGAATGGCCTGAAGAACGCGCTCGGCCCGCAAAAGGTGCGGATCGAAGGCGTGGCGCCCAACACGCACTTCGCGCAAGTGATGGTCGAGGCCGACTATCGCATGAAGCTGATCGGCATCGGGCTTGAGCGTCCCCCGGTCAAGCTGGCCAGCTATGCTGAGAAAGCGGCGGGCGGCGGAAAGAGCGGCGGCTTGCAGCGCTGGTACTTCATGCCAGATTATAAATGCGTTCGCACAACCGAGGATCACCTGGCGATGGAGCTCGTCGGCGACGGAGTGAAGCTGGTCGGCGAGCACGAACTGGTGCAAGCCGACGGCAAGCGCGTGGTGGCCGGAGCGGCTGGCGGCGCGAGCGCCCTTTTCGCGTCGAACTTCACCAAGAAGTATCCCGACTTGGCCGCCAAGTCGCCCGTCTTCGCCCAGTTACGCAACCTGATCGACATGGCGGTCGCAGCGGCGTTCATCCAGCAAAACGATCTGTACGGCAAGGCGGGCTGGGAGCCGGAGTTGTTCACCAGTGAAGCAGAATTTCCCGTGCAGACGTATGTCGCCCCCGTCGAAGCCGACACGGCGGTGAACATCATCTACCACGGCAACAGCGTCAGTTGGCCTATCGGCGGCGGCGTAACTGTGCATGCCCACAAGGCGCTCGATGACGACAACCTCCTCACGGACGAGGGGAACAAAGTCAACAAGCTCCGCGAAGCGACCAAAGTTGAAGGGCTGGCCGAAGGCCAGTGGTGGTGGGACTAGGCGGCCTCTTCCGCTTGCAACCTTCGCTGTTCTTCGATTACTTCGGACCCGAGGCGGGAGGTTCCTTCTCCCGCTCTGTAAGACTCAGAGCGACGCTTCAGTTCTGTCAATAGCGCTTCGCTTAGGACGTGTTCTCGCCCCGGCGGCCTGCAATGTCAAAATGGGGGGGGTGATCGACTCTTTTTCGCCTGGTTTGGAAGCTGAGCAAGCCGCTTTAATATCCGCCATATCACAGTTGAATAGTGAGGCTGATGAACTCTAGTTAGCCGTTTTTCGCAGGCTTCCCAGGCAAGTCGCGGCTTCGTTGCCCAGCTTTCGCTCCCCTCCTATACTGGCCGCAGCGTGTTGGCGACGCGGGGCGAGCCGACGGTTCGACACTCGCCCAGTGCCTGCCAACGCGATTCGTTTGCGCACTATCCCATTCTCATTTTTTCCCACAGCCGAGGAAGAACCTTATGCCCCGCCATCTCGATCGTCGCGAATTTCTGGCCTCTTCAGGCGTTATTGCCGCTGGAGTGAGCCTGGGCATGGAAGCGCGCTCTGCGGCGGCCGCAGATGCGAAGCCCCTGTTCGAAATCTCGCTCGCCGAGTGGTCTTTGCATAGGGCGATGTTCAAAAAAGAAATTGTGAACATCGATTTTCCTCTGATCGCCAAGCGCGATTACGGCATCAGCGCCGTGGAATACGTCAATCAATTCTTCAAGGACAAGGCGACGGATAAGGCGTATCTGACCGATCTGAAGCAGCGCGCCGCCGACAACGGCGTGAACAACGTGTTGATCATGATCGACAACGAGGGCGCGCTCGGCGCTCCGGCCGAAGCCGACCGCAAGGCGGCTGCCGAAAAGCATTACAAATGGGTCGACGCCGCCAAGTTTCTTGGCTGCCATGCCATCCGGGTCAACGTCCATAGCCAAGGGACACCCGAGGAGCAGGCCAGGCTGGCCGCCGATGGTTTGCGTCGAGTCGCCGAGTATGGCCGCGATCACGAGATCGAAGTGATCGTTGAGAACCACGGCGGCAACTCGTCGAATGGTCTGTGGCTGGCCGGCGTCATCAAGGCGGTTGACATGCCCAAGTGGTGCGGCACGCTGCCGGACTTCGGCAATTTCAACATCAGCAAAGGCGAAGTCTACGATCGCTACAAGGGAGTGGCGGAACTGATGCCGTACGCCAAGGCAGTGAGCGCCAAGAGCCACGACTTCGACGCCGACGGCAACGAGACGAAGACCGACTACAAGCGGATGATGAAAATCGTCCTCGACGCCGGTTACCACGGCTACGTCGGCATCGAATACGAAGGCTCAACCCTGCCCGAGCCCAAGGGAATCGAGCTGACCAAAAAGCTGCTGGAGCGCGTGCGGAAAGAGTTGGCGTGAGCGGGAGGCTCAAGGCCAATCGCGCGGGGACCGGGCGCAATCACGGGAACTATTTCTTATCGCCCAACTTGATCGTGATTTCGGTCAAGCCGTTTTCGACGACGCTCGATGTCACTTCCTGATCTCCGGCCGTCACGATCACTTGCCCGGAGACCAGTCCAACGTAATCGACAACTCCGCCATCATCGGTTGGCTTCACATAGCCTCCTTGGCTCGCCGTATGGAGAGGGTAACCCGTTTTCCAATCAGTTTGGATCCATTGTTGGATG
>DASXPZ010000538.1:0-4825 GCA_036493275.1 Pirellulales bacterium | reverse complement strand
GCGGGGCTTCGGTGCCGGGGAGGCCAATTCCGCGCAGCTCGCCGTCGCAAACCATCGTGTTCTCGACGAAGCACTGAAACTTGTAGACGATCATCAGGCCACGGCGCATCTTGGTGATCTGGGCGACAATCACCAGCCGGCTGGGGACATGAACCACTTCGCGAAAGCGCACCCCGTCGAGACCGCCAAAGCCCAGGATCTTGCCGTTGGTCAGGTCATGCGCATGCGCGTGATAACTGCAAAGCTGAGCCGCCGCTTCGCAGATCAGCACGCCGGGCATCAAGGGCATGCCGGGAAGATGGCCACGACACCAGAATTCGTTTTCGGTCAGGTCCTTGTAGCCGACGATCGTCTGCGTTTGCGGATCGTCGTAGACCACGGCCGAGAGTTGCTCGCATTCAAACCGCTGGGGGTTGAATTTGCGAATTGTGGCGATGTCCGCCATGACGTGATCCAGATCAATGGCGTCTGGCGCCAGGATCAACTCGCCGCCCGACATGAATTACTCCGAAGCGTTCGCGGACTCATCGGCGGCCGCCGCCGCAAGAAAATGGCCCCTTCGATTCGCCTCATCATCGCTGAAGGCGTCTCTCAACGCCAGAGCGCGACAGTCCCTCGGCGCCCTGGACGCCAAATAGACTTGCAGTTCGCGCAGAGCGCCCTGAAATGGGCGCTTTCCGAGGATTGCGTTTTGATTAATTCCTGATGAGCCACGGCAGGTCAGACAGAGCAGCCGGCAGACATGGGTGAACCCATAAAAACAACACTGCCCCGGAGGTCAGACCTCCGGGGCAGCTTTGAGAAGCGTCGGACGTTTTCGCGCAAGCCGTTAGATTACCTTGACGTGCTCGGCGCGGGGGCCCTTCGGCCCGCGTCCTTCGGTGTATTCCACATTCTGGCCTTCATGCAGCGCCTCGATCGTCGTTCCTTCGACGCTCGAGTGGTGGAAGAACAGCTCTCCCCGCTCGCCGGCAATAAATCCAAAACCCTTGTCCGAAATCAACTTCTTGATGGTCCCTTGCGGCATAACTTGCCACTCCCACAAACAGAGCTCTAAAACAAACGCCTGACCGCATGCCCGGGAACACGCTAGCTGTCTGAGCCAGGAGAAGACGCCCAAAGGGACGTACCGGCCGAGAGAGAAAATGCGCCCGAGTGCTACAGCCAATCACTGAGCTGCAAGCAAATCCATCGCGGTCGAGAGAGATAGCCTGGGCAGTTGGAACAACTGCGACGGTTTACCGCTGCACGAAGAGCAATTTCAGAGTGCGCGAGCGTCGGCTCGCGCGGGCACGATCTCAGTACCCCCTATCGTAGCGACTGCCTGGGCGCAGTCAACGCCAAATGCCCCGTCCGCCCGCTTGCGGCCTCGCCACGAGCAGTCTGCTTGGCGCCTCGATGCTGGTTCTGACCGTGTGAAACCTTGCGGTATTTTCACTCGGATCAGCACGTCTTAGGATCGAATCGACGAATCTAATAGAAGTCCGCTAGAAGTGCTTTCAACCCGCCAGACGTCGGGTATACTTTGCCTAGACGCTGGTTGGTCCGCCGATGGGGAATTCCGCCAGTCCGCCGAAGATGGCGCGGACTGGGAACCGCCTCTCGACTTCCTGCCTGCTGGGCCCACGTGGCGGCCCGTTTCTCATCCGGCCTGGAAAGTTTTGCGTTAGGTCGGCGCATTTTTGGCGAAGGGGAGTTGAGCGGTGGGTAAGAAACTTTATGTCGGCAATCTCAGCTACAACGTAAAGGACGCTGATCTCGAGGCATTGTTTGCTTCGTATGGTTCAGTGCAAAGCGCGCAGGTCATCCAAGATCGCGACACCGGCCGGAGCAAAGGCTTCGGCTTCGTCGAGATGGGGAGCGAGTCCGAAGCGCAAGCTGCGATCCAGGGTCTGCACGAGCACGAGCACGATGGCCGTCCTTTGACCGTCAACGAAGCCAAGCCCCGCGAAGATCGCGGCGGTGGAGGCGGCGGTGGACGCCGCGGCGGCGGTGGTGGCGGCTACGGCGGCGGTGGTGGCGGAGGTTATGGTGGCGGCGGCGGTGGTCGCGGCGGCCGTAGCGGCGGCGGTGGCTACGGCGGTGGCGGCGGCGGCGGACGTGGCGGTAGTCGCTACTAAGCGGCTGCGGACTCGTTTTGCACTGCGAGCAACCTTGCTTAGCCAGGTTATCGGTTTAGCCGGGCCGTGCGATCAAGCGAGCGGACCTTCAGCTAGAGCTGGAACCTATCGCGCTGCACCCCGAGCGAAGGCCGATCCGAGATTCCGACGCGAATAAGCAAACTTGGCGAGCGGTTCATGTTGCGCACTGCGCCTCGTGGAACGCTCGTCGTTTTTTTGCGCGCTGATATTGCTTCTCGCCGTCATGGCAATTCTGGGCGAATCTCTATCATCGCGAACACTCTCGCAGCGCCAATCAGGATAAATTGCCCGCTTCTCTTCACTGAGAGCAAGCGCTGCTGCGCGAGCAAATGCCTTCTGCGCGATGGCGCGCCGAGGACGAAAATGTGAGCGTCCTGCGGGCTTTAGAGCCCTTGCACCGCCGCGAAGCCGGCCGGTGTCAGGCAGTAAGAGTTGCGAGGGTTGTCACGCACTACCAAGCCATCGTTGATTAACTTGGCCATGGCCGAGGCAGGGCCCGATTCCAGATTATGGATGAAAAGCATCTGACCAGGCCGCACCCGGTAACGCTGGAAAATCGACAGCACGTTCAACATCGACTGATTCATCGCGACGTTCTCCGGGTAAGTCTGACCGAGCTGCAAAGTCAAGCGGTTGCTGTCGCCGCGGCCGCGAGGTCAGGATGCGGAAGATCCAATCCAAGCGATTGATTGTAGCCGATTCGGACTCGTTTGTATTGCGGGTCGGCTCTATTCCCCCCCCAAAAACCGCCTTTCTCAACACTCGGCGTCACAATCTGGGCTGTTTCCGCCATTTCTGCCGGGCATCGCCGCCGAGTGGGGACGCCCAGCGCCCTGAGTGCGCGAGGCAATCGTTATGAGATCTGGCGTTGGAAAGGTCGCAGATCGATCGCACGCCCGATGCGAATTCGCCTCCCAGCAGATATCCTAGAACAGTGGGCCCTTGGGCATCTTTCGAGATCGACTGTGATTGCCAACCTGCCGCTGCTGGGCCTCGTCATGCTGGCGGCAGTTCTCCGCCCGGAGTCTGGTTCGCCGTCGATGGCCCGCTTGCAGCCAGCGCAGGCCGCGGCTGCGCTCGTCTCGCTGGGGGCAAAATTGCGCGTCGCGCCGGACGGTTCTGTCCTGGGCGTCGATTTTTCTTCATCGCGGGCTGGCGATGACGATCTGCGCCTGCTCCGCGCGCTGCCGGCGCTTGAGAGCGTCAATCTCTACAACACACCGGTCACAGATGACGGACTGGCCGCGCTGGCGGAATTACCAAAGTTGGCCGAGGTCTTTCTCCCGCCGCAAATCGGTGTCGACGGCGTCCGCAGCGCTTGCCGCGGCGGCGTGAAGCGTTTGGGTCTCGCTGGCTCAAGAATGTTCGACCCCGACTTTGACGGTCGTTGGCAAATGCGAGAAAAGCTCGATCTGGCAGGTGTTCCGCATCTCACCGACGCGGCGCTAGCGAAATTGCGTTCCTATTCTTATTCGAGCGAGGTCGGCGAGGTTCGCGTGCAAAGCCCGGTGCGATCGCTCGATCTTAGCGGCGGCCGATTCACTGACGCTGGGATGAAGCACTTCTGCGGCCCCGACGGCCTGATTCAACTCGAACATCTGGCGCTGGCGGACACTGCGCTGACCGATGCAGGACTTGCGCAGCTTCAGGAACTTCACGTCCTGCGTCGACTCGATCTCGGCGCGCCGCGAATAACGAAGGCAGGCGTCCTCGGCGTCCAAGTCACGGCCGATGGCGTCGCTCGATTCAAAGCGGCCCTGCCAGACTGCGACGTTCGCTATGCGCCGCGCAAGATCGATTTAACCGAAGCGCAACAGGCGCAAGTCGCCGCGCTACTGCCGGCCGGTCGGATCGAGCTCGAGGACTCAGGGGAGATTGTCCGCTTCGTTGCGAGCGGCAAAGCGCTTACCGACCATCAGCGAGCGGCGCTGGCCGGCGCGCCAGAGCTCATCGAGATCGACCTCTACGGCACGCCGCTTGCGCCGGCTGATCTGGCGATGATCGCCGGAAAGCCGGGTCTGCGACGAATCGACGTCGGCGCCTGCGGCCTGCTCGACGCCAATCTCGCGCCCCTCGCCAGATTGAAATCGTGGGAATGGCTCGATCTCTCGAACAACGCGATCAGCGACGCGGGCTTGGCCACGCTCGTCGCGGCTGGCGATCGAGCTGCGGAGCGCGACGGGCAAGCACAAAAACCACCCGCGGCGCCACGCTGGCTGAATGTCCGCGGCACAGAAGCCCAGGCGGCCGGTCTGCGAAAGTTGACCAAGGCCATCCCCGGATTGCGAGTTGCCTTCGACTCGCAAAAGGTCGCCGCGCATCCGGCCGGCGTCAGCATCAAGCTGAACGCGGACTTCGACGTCGTCTTTCTGCGATCGTGGAAGCTCGACAACGCACAGCTAGCCGAGCTCGCCCAGGAATATCCGCGCGTCGAAATTCTGGAAGCGACGCATGGCTCCATCGACAACCAAGGGCTCAAGGCGCTGCGGCCGCTCGGTCATCTCCGCGAGCTCAACCTGGGGCATACCAAGCTCACCGGCGCCGGGCTGGCCGAGCTCAAGGGGCTGACGTCGCTGGAATTGCTGAACCTCTGGCTGACCGCGATTTCGGACGACGGACTGAAATCGCTCGCCGGACTCGTTCGACTACGCGAGTTGCGCATGGATGAAACGCGAATCTCCGAC
>DASXPZ010000537.1:0-11914 GCA_036493275.1 Pirellulales bacterium | reverse complement strand
ACGCTCTGTTTATTTCTTCTGTCCAAGTTGTAGTATGAAGTACATCCCAGCCACCAGTTGCATATTTGTATGTGTCTTTCGTACCCCCAATGACCAATCCTTGAGACTTCGAGGCACGTTGGTAAATTTCCCATGCCTTTTGAGCTTCTGCTGTACTAGCGAACTGTCGACCAACCTTAAATTCATCAAAGTTTTCAGCAACTTTGCGTAAGAGTCTCTAACTCAACCTAATTGTGGGTAGAAAACGCCTGGTTTTCAGCAGTTTTGGAGGGGTTAAGTTAGGCGCTCTAAGGCTTTTGCCGCCACTTCGGCCCCTTCTTTTGTAGGGAGAAATAAAGGGGGAGAAATAAAGGGGACGGGAGTCATTGTTTCGTCTGTCGGGATTTACGGTCGTTCCCTCTCGGCGTGCTCTATCGGCAAACACTCGCCCGCGTGACTCGCTTTCCTCTTGCCTACAGCCTACAGTCTCAAGTCTACCGCCGCCAATTTTTCCACTAGAAATCAGCCGCGCGACTTGGCATACTCACACTCAGCCATGGGAACTGAGGCGTGATACTGGCGAATGCATTCGCTGGGCAGGGCCGTTAACGTGTCTGCGACGAGGGCCGTTCTTCCTCCCGCGGACAAAAGAATCTGTTCAATAGAATTGGGTTCTGCGGCCCGTCATATGACCTCTTCGCTTGCGGCCAAGCGCTCGCGCGGCGCGCTGTCTGAGCGTCGCGCAGGCGAGCAACTGCAAGCGATCGCGAATTCCCATGTGGAAGGGCGTGCCATCACGGAGGGAGCTCAATTGCAGCGGGCCGGAGATCTACGGGCTGTCGGTCATCGGAGACAGACTCGCCGCAAGGATTCAGCCTTTTCTAGACCAGGTCCAGAACGTCATCGTTGAAGAATGGGGGCCGGACACGCGATTGCCTGCGCCGCTTCGTAGCGCAAGTGAAACCCCGTCGTGATCGCCAACAAAAAGCGATTCGACACCAAAGAACAAATTTTAGCGCCGATTCATAAGACCGGCTTGTCGCTCAAAACACAATCGTGTCGCCAGCGACTTTCAGGTTTCGGATCGAGCGCTAACGAGCCGGCCATCCCGCGACGGAGACGTCCGAAAAAGATGTTTCGTGTGTCAAAGTACGCGCCTGCGCGAGGCAACTCGCGCCGGCGCGTTTTTTTGTTTTGCGCCGCACGGGCACGCATTCGTGAGCCGCATGGCGCTAGCCTGCGGGTTCTTCGTATTTCGGCGTTCTAACACATTCACCGGCGGCTAGCGCCGAACCGCTCACAGAACGAGGGCCGGGGTGAGGGCCGATGCAAGTTAGGGTTTTCAAACTAGTTCGACGCAATCGCGGCGCCGGCCCTCATCCGTCTCCCTTCGGGAGCCACCTTCTCCCGGCGGGAGAAGGAATCGCGGGCGTCACGCATTCGTGAGCCGCCTGGCGCTAGCCTGCGGGTTCTTCGTGGTCGGGGCGCCGCGCAAATTCACCCGCGGCTAGCGCCGATCGGCTCACAGAACTGGGGTAGGGTGAGGGCTGAGGAGCTTTAGGGCGTTCACACTAGGAAAGTGATTGCGCGGCGCAGCCCTCATCCGGCTCGCTTCCGCTCGCCACCTTCTCCCAATGGGAGAAGGATTTCACATCGGTCGCTCCGGCGGCTTACTTCCGCCCCTTTGGCCAAAGATTCAGCAGGCGGGTGATGCCGGAGCGGGTTGAATCGGCTGTTTCGTCCCCCGCTGTGCTTTCGCCGGAGAGCGCTTCGGCCAGTTGGGCGATCGAGTGGGTAATCGCGGCTCGCGGGGCTTGCTCGATCAGCGGCACGCCATTGTTGCGCACCTCGACCATCGTGCGATAATCGTTCGGGAGCTGCCAGAAAATCTCGCGGCCGATCGTCTCCTGCGCCTTCTTCAGGCTAATCTGCCCTTGATCCAGACCGACACGGTTCACGACCAGCTTCACCTTGTCCACAATCCCCTTCATGGCGCCCAGCGAAGTCAGCATTCGCACCACGTTTCGCAGGCAAGGAAGATCCAACTGCGTGACCAGCAGGATATGGTCCGCCATTTCCAGGGCGATCATGTCGATCGCGCTGTACGACTTGGAAAGATCGAGCACCAGGTGTGTGAATGTGGCCTTCAACAGGCCGATCACGCGCTGCAGATCGTCGGGCGCTATCAGCGCGATGTCTTCCAGTTGCGCCGGGCGCGGCAGCAGAAACAGGCCAGATGAATGCTTGGTCAACGAACGTTTGAGGAGCGTGAAATCGAGTCTCGTGATATTCTGGGCCACGTCGACCAGCGAATAATCGGGGATGCTATCGAGCAAAACGTCCGCGTCTCCCAGGCACAAATCGAGGTCGACGAGCGCGACGGAGTTTTTTTCGTTAGCGGCCAGCACGCAGCCTAAGTTGACGGCCAGGCTCGTCGAGCCAACCCCGCCAGTGGCCCCGGCGACCGCAATCACATTGCAGCCGCGCGCTCGAGTCTGGCCCCGGCCAAAGCGTCGCTCCGCAATCCGGGTCAACGCGTCAAGCAGGTCCTCGATACGCACCGGCCGGGTGAGAAACTCCTTGGCGCCGGCGCGCATCGCCCGCAGGATCAGCCCGCCGTCGGTCGAGCTGCTGATAACCAGAATGCTGCAATCAGCCGAGGCGTCGTTGAGCCGGCCGACCAGTTCCAGGGCCTTGGTTGGCTCGTGGTCGAGCGCGATCACGCAGACGTCCGGATGGGTCTGCGCGACGACGTCCGCGAAGAACTCATAGCGCGAGCACTCGGCCTCGAGCCAAACCAACTCCATGCCAAGCAGCATGGACTTCGCCGACTCGCGGGTAGTGTCGTTCGGGTCGACAATTGCTAACCGCAGCACATTGCCCATGGGACGTAGTGTTGTCTCTCGCGCAGTAAAATAGTTTAAGACATGGTCGCGCAGCGTTTGCTGCTCGCCGGGAAAACCCCCAGGTCCCTTACTTCTTTACGTCATAGCCGACCGGCCCGATGGCGCCCGGCAGTGGCGTGGGGCGAGCTGGGGCAGGCGCCGACCCAGATGGGGTGTTTGGTTTGCCGGGGATGTAGGAATTATTGCGCTGCGCGGTCTGCATGGCGCCACCCGGGGTCGGTCGGGCCCCAGGTAGGCGAGCAGCGGGCCTGGTAGGCGCGGCTGAGATTCGCACGGCGTTCTGTCCACTCGCGGCTCCGGGGCGACGGACTGTCGTCATGGGGTCCTGCGGACCGCCGGGACCGATCGGCTGATCGTAGGGCATGGCGCCTTGGTCGAAGGCGGCCCCCGCTGCGCCGTAGGTGTACTCGTACGCCGAGCCTGGCGATCGCGACGGGGCGCAGGCGTCGTCGACTTCGCAGCGCGGCACTTCGATGTGCCCCTTCAAGTAGAACTGCGTGTCGCTCGGGTTCGAGGTTTGTAATCCTGGGCCGCTCGGCGGCACCTGGCACGGTTCGAGCGGCGCGACCAACTCCGGAGTCACCAGCAACAGCAACTCGACCTCTTCATCTTCGCCATCCATATTCCGAAACAGGGCGCCGATGTAAGGCAGCTCTCCCAGCCAGGGAATCTTGCGAGAGGTGTTCGCGCGACGCACTTGCACCAGACCGGCGATGGCCAGCGTCTGTCCGGCCCGCATCTCGACGCCCGTATTGGCTTCGCGGACTTTGAGTGCGGGGACATTGGTGCCGTTTACATTCACGCTGCGCGTCTCGTCGATTTCGCTGACGCGCGGATAGACTTCCAGCCGGATCGCGCCGTCGCCCAGCACGATCGGCACAAACTCGACCTGCGTGCCATAGGGCTTGAACTGAATCGAAACGGTGCCCAAGCTCTGGGGAACGGTAATCGGAAACTCACCGCCCGAGTTGAAACGGGCCGGTCGTCCGCTGTACGCCACCAGGTTGGGCTCAGCCAACACCGACGCCAGTTGTTCTTTCCGCAAAGCATTGAGAACGCCAAAAAATGGGCTTTCCGGCGTCAAGACGCCAAAGCTGACTTGAATGGCGTCCGAGGCCGGCGCAATCAACGGATTGGGAATGAATCCGGACGAAGTCTGGTTAGAAAACCCGAGCAATTGGCTCACGCCCGTCTGGGCAAAGTTGTTTTGATTCGTGCCGCTGGTCCGCATGTCGATGCCGAGCTTACGGACCTTGCTGCGCGCAACTTCCATCACTTTGACCTTCAGCAACACCTGTTGCACGCCGGCGACGGTGATATTGTTGATCACGTTAGGGTAGAACTCTTTGGAGATTGCGACGATGCGGCTGATCTGGTTCACGTCGTCGACATGCCCGGAGATGATCACGCTATTCGCCGTCGGCACGACCTTCAGCGACGTGGTGGGGAACTGCGACTGCAAGAGCATCGAGAGCTCGCGCGTGTCGCCGTAAACGATCACGTCGACCGTGTGAATCTGATCCTTGTCGTCCCACAAATTGACCTGGGTGACGCCGGCCTTTTTAGCCAGCACCTGCACCTCGGTCGCAGAGAGGGGCGTGAGCTGCACGATATCCGGATTGGCGGCCAGCACTTTCGGCACTTTGTTGTCGAGCGACAAGATGCGACTGGTGTTGACCACCATCTCAAGCCGCTCGTTGGCGCCCTGAATCTTGTGGATGATGGGGTGCGCAGCCGCCGCGGCCGGTCCCTGGGGCGTCGCGGGAGCTTGCGCCAGCACGGCCGACGTGGTCGAGAGCGCAAGCGCGATCACCGTCAGCCAAATGGCAGACGCGAAGATCCAAGAGGTCGGCGGAACAGCCCGCCGCGAGATTGGCTTTGTCATCCGTGGCATCCTTGCGTGTCGCGCGACTGGTCTCGCTTGCGCTCCGCGCGGGCGAGGTGGGCCGGCGATCGGTCCCGCTCTGCAATCGTGTTGTGTTGCGCCTGGTTGGTCGCGTTGATGTTTGCTAAAAAGTCTTTGCTATGCCCTTGCTATCTCCGGCGCGACATTGCAACGCGCCGGCGGCTAATCTAATTATTGCCTGGCGGTGTATCCACCGGCGGCGGATCGGTGTCGACCGAAATCGGCGGCAGATCCGGAAGGGGCGCCGCCGGAGGAAGCGGCATGGCGGCCGGCAGCGGCATCGCCCCCGCGCCGCCGTCACGATGCCCCTGATGGATCTGACGGATCTGTGTAGGCGAGCCCATTCGCGTGCCGTCTTCGAACTCGATCTCGCGGACGGAGTCTCCCTCGATCATCAACATCTTCCAGGCGTTTTTCATGTCGGGACCCGCCGGCGCCGCGATCGGAGGGGCGGCCGCAGGCGCGGCGATGGGTGCTTTACCGAACGCTGGGAGCGGCTCGACCGGACCGTCTTCGCTATCGCCGAGAAGTTGATGCGGCGTGACGCCCGTTGATTCGCTCTCGGTTTCATCGTCTGCGCTGCGCATCACCAGGCGGATGCGTCCCATCTCGCTGGCCATGGTCACCAATTCCGCCTGCTGTGGCGTGACCAACAGCGAAATCGTCTTGGCCGTGATCACGGTCTCGCCGTTGGACTCGCGGCTGTAGACGTTATTGACGGCGAAAATCTTGATGTTGTGCAAGAATGTGCGAGTCGACGTCCTGGTGTTCGCCGACATGTCGCCGGCGTGGTCTTGCAAGTGAACGAGCACGTCGACGCGATCGCCGGGCAGAATCAGGCCGCTGCCGCTAACGTCGTCGACTTTGACGACCACCACGCGCATCCCGCGCGGAATCAAGTCGGTGGCGCCGGAACCCTGCTCTCCCTTGGCAAACAACTTACCGTCGATGATCGGTTCGCCCGCGAAGAACTTGGTCCTGGCGCGGCGTCCTTCGATATCTTCAAGCTTGGTCATCGCGCCGGGCGGAACCTTGGACTTGGGCCATTCTTCCAATTTGAGCACCAGCGGCGTCAGCGGATCACCCAGCCCCACGTCGCGCAGCGCAATGAAGATCGGCGTCATCTCGCCATGTTCGGCTTCTGGCTGCAGAGATCGATTGGCCATCACCTGGTTGATGCCGATGGCGGCGATCAGACCGCAGGCCAGCGCCAGCGCCAGTAATAGTAGTGACTTCGGACGCATGAAATTTCCCCAGCTGCGCCCCTGCGGCCGCGACGAGTATCGCCGATCGGCCGTTCAGGACGCCCCTCGCGGCGCCTATAACTTATTGAATGCCTTCACGCTGCATTGATGTCGTTGACGTTAACGTCTTGCCACCGAGAAAGATGGGCGCTGGGCCCCAATTCACTTGACTGAAAGGTATCGACACTGTGACCGTAACCGCGCCCGTGTAACCCGACGCCGTCGGCAGGCTGGGCGAAATGGCAACCGTGGCGCCGGCCGAAGGGACCGACGCCGAACTCAAATAACTCGTGACAAAAGTAGTGACGGCCGAGGTCGTGGCGCCGTCGAGCACCGCCTGGCGGCAGCCCTCGCGCGAAGCGCTGGTCAGAATCTGCTGAACCATCACGGCCCTACCGATCTCCACCATTCCCAACGTGAACCCAAAGAACACCGGCGCCACCAGCGCAAACTCCACCGCTGCGGCTCCTCCTCGCTTTCTTCGGCAGAGTCGGAAGAGTTTCTCCAATGTGAAAGCGGCGCCAGCTTGTTTTCTGCACGCCCCAGGCCCAGCGCTCATAGCAACATTCCTTCCCAGGCGAAGTAGGCGATCGTGCCGATCGCGATCGGAATCCCGTACGGCAGCAGCATCATCGAGCTTTTGCGTTCGGCCGCGGTCGCCGCTAGCAGGTCGGGCGAACGAACCGTAATAATTTCGTGGAAGATCATCCAGAATTGTGAATGGTGCTTCTTCCAGACGTCGCGATAGAAGACCATCGCCAGCGCGATCACGCCGCCGATGACCGCGGAAACGCAAAATGCGTAAAACGTGTTGGTCGCCCAAACCCACGCGCCCACGCCGGCCAGCAATTTCACGTCGCCCGCGCCCATTCCGCCAATCGCATAGGCCGGGAGCAAAAGCGCCAGTCCGACGGCCGTTCCCAACAGGCTCCAAGCCAAACCTTCCCAGCCGAAAGCGACGCCGCTATAGATCCAGCCGGCGGCGATCATCGGAAACGTGATCCAGTTGGGAACCTTCAATTTCCAGCCGTCGATCACCGCGGCCACGACCAGGACGAAAGTCACAGTCCAGTAAGGCCAGTTTTCCAACAGCGCGTTGCGAAGCGATTCCGAGTCGATCATTGGATTCAATTCCCATCGTGCGAGACAGTGGATGTTTGTGAGCGTGCGCGGTTCGCGCTGCGAGAGTAGCGCAAGACGGCCCTCTACGAGCAAATCTAGTTCATAAATCTACGGAACTGCGCGGATTTCGCATAAAACGTCGCCGCCTGGCTCCGAGTCATCCTGCGCCGCGTGATGGACTTCATGTCAGGGCGAGCTGGTTTGCGAAGGCCAATCAGAGAGCGGCCTGCCGAGAGCGTCGATCATCACGTCACGGCGTAATGACTCTGCTGTTCGCTGTGCAGGCGCGTCAGCCGCGAGCGCAAAAGAGAAGGCTGGCAAAGGCGATAATTACGCCTACCAGCGCGGTGAGCGCTTCGGCTCCCGCCGCTACGGATTCGATGGAGATGACCTGGTACATCGTCGCTCATCCTCCATTCGATTGCGGCCCGTTTCCGCCGGAGAAATCGATAGCGGACCACGTCAGTCGCGCCATACCGCTTGGGCCTGGCGGATTCGGCCGAATCCGAAACGCAAAAGTCGAGGGGCGCCGGGACGACCGGTCGCCCCTCGGAGCTGCGGCGACAAGCCGAGCTGCTTCGCAACGCTGTCTGACATGATTCGGCCAACTCGTTCGCCGTACTCTCGTTGTGTCGCCATGGGCGCGACGCGGAGAGAACTAGTACAGGCAGTTTCCGAGGGAGTCAGCCCCTGCCGACTCCCTCGGACCGCCTATCATTACGAGGCGAGCTTGGTCGCCACGCTGTTGAACGTCGTATTGGCGTTCGTGCCGATCGTTTGGATCGCCGTCAAGCAGACGATCACGATCAAGGCCAGCATCACCGCGTATTCAACTGCGGTTGGGCCATCTTCCGAAGTGAGGAAACGTTGCACCTTCAAAGCCAGAGTCTTCATAGCATCCTCCCATTCCCAATGGTCTTCCACGACGAGCAACACGTTGCGGCCCGAATCGAGGTCTGACCCGTTACAAAAGAAACATTCACCCCCGTGCAGCCGTCGTTCGCTCTGCGCAAGCGCAAAACGAAGTTCGGTTTAGTCCCAGTGAAAACATCGTTTCGCAATGACACCTGACGTAAAGCCGTCGTTCGACTGCCAGGGCGAAAGTTCGTCCTGACGAGTTTCACGCGCTTAGCGGCAGGCAGTCTGGCGCCTGCCTTCGATCCACACGAATTGTGTTGTTGGATGAAAATCCATTACGAAGGGATCGCGGTCATGGTTGCGACGCCACCACCGCGTTGGCCGGCCGCTCATGCGGTGGCCCTGCATTGGAAACATAGTTTGGGTCCCTCTGATGTCAAATCGCGAACTTCAGGAAAAGTTGAGAGATCGCAGGACTTTGTTCAACCGCGGCAGTTTGCAGGACCGAACAATCGTTACCACTGTCTCAGGCCGCGCGCCGCGGGTGTGAACCGAAGCGCTTCCTATCAAAGACTGTCGCTCAGATGACCGCAAACCGCGTAATTCACGAGCGCAATCGATTCATGGCTCAGACGTCGCTACTACGCGCGACCTAACCTTGAATAGCCGCCGCAATAGGAATGAGAACGACCGTCAGGTCGAAAGCCGCTGACCGCAGTAGCTACCGATTTGAGCCATCGAATGAAGTATCTCGATTACATTGTCGACGCGCTGGCCCGCGAGGCCGCGTGGCGCTACCAGCCGCGAAGCGAACCGGCGTCGGAACCGACGGCGCTCGTCGCGCTCGCGCTCGCCGCGTATGGTCGAGACGCGGACGCCGAGCGGGCCCGCGCGTGGCTCGCCGCGGCGCAAAACGCGGACGGCAGCGTCGGCGTTCGCGCGGCGGATCACACGCCGGGCTGGCCGACGCCGCTGGCGCTACTCGCCTGGACTCTGCATGATTCGCCGAAATCTCTTGAATCACCGTCGGCAAGCGATAGCCCCGATTACGCAGACTGCTGTCGCCGCGCCACGCAGTGGATGCTGGCGACGGTCGGCGAGAGCTCGCCGCGGCAAGAGTACACCGGCCACGACACCAGCTTGACCGGCTGGCCGTGGGTCGTCGGAACGCACTCCTGGGTCGAGCCGACCGCGATGAGCCTTCTCGCGCTGCGGGCCGTGGGGCTGGGCAAGCACGCACGGGCCAGAGAAGCCGCAACGTTGCTGCAAGATCGCCTGCTCGATCGTGGTGGTTGCAATTACGGCAATACCGTGGTTCTCGACCAGCAATTGCTCCCTCACGTTCAGCCGACCGGCCTGGCCCTATTGGCTTTATCGGGCAAAGAGCCCGCCACTCCACTCGTCGCCGCGGCGCTCGATTATCTCGCGGCCGAATTGGGACCGATGACAACCGCGGCTTCGCTAGCCTGGGGCTTGCTCGGGCTGGCGGCGTTCGATCGCTGGCCCGACGCCGCCGATAGCTGGTTGTCCGCGGCGGCCGCAAGGGCAAAACGACGCGGCGCCTCGCACGAAATGGCCCTGCTGGCGCTGGCTGGCTTGAAACAGCGCTCACCACTCGTCCACCTGAACCGGCAGATCGCCTGAACGACCCAATGAACTGGTCATGACGCCACAACTCCTCGAACAACTGCCTGAATCCAACTCGCATTCTCCGCGCGACGCAGCGCCGGCGCCGCGATTGGCGCAAATCGATCGGCGAGGGCTGTTGATCGGCGCGGGAGTCGTCGCCGCCGGGGCCATCGGTTATCCGCTCGTCGCCAGCGCCTTCGCCGCAGAGTCTCCTGTCTTTCTGGCGCGAAACCAGCGCTACGACAGCTCGCTCGAGCGAACCATCCGCGATGGATTGCTAGCCACCCGCGTCGACCTCGCGGCGCTCGGCGGCCGGCGGGTCTTGTTGAAGCCAAACCTCGTCGAGCCTTCGCGGGCAAGACCTCAAATGACGACGCATCCGGCCGTGGTCGTGGCCGCCGCCGAAGTCTTTCGTCGTTACGGCGCCACAGTCACCGTCGGCGAGGGCCCTGGGCACGTCCGCGACACGCAAATGGCGCTCTACGAATCGAGCGTCGGCGCGGCGCTCGAAGACGCGGGCGTTGAGTTCGCCGATCTAAACTACGAAGACGTCGCCTGGACCCATAACGCCGGCCGGGCATCGCCGCTGGCAGGCTTCTGGCTTCCGCAGAGCGTCGCCACGGCCGATCTGATCGTCTCGCTCCCGAAGCTCAAAACGCATCACTGGGTCGGCATGACCGCGGCGATGAAAAATCTGTACGGCGTGCTGCCTGGCATTCAGTACGGCTGGCCGAAGAACGTGCTCCATCACGCCGGAATTCCGCAAACCGTGTTCGATATCAACGCCTCGCTGCCGCGCACGATCGCCATCGTCGACGGGATTATCTGCATGGAAGGGGATGGGCCGATCCTGGGGAGCGCGAAGGCGATGGGTTTGATCGCCATCGGCGCGCCGGTCGCCGTCGACGCCACCTGCGCGCGAATCATCGGCCTGCAACCGAAAAAGATCGAGTATCTCGAACTCGGCCGGCGTCTGGGGCCGATCGACGAGCGCCACATCCCGCAGCGCGGCGAAGCATGGCGCGAACTGGCCTCGCCATTTCAGATTGTGGAGGTTCCACACTTGCAGCGCTTGCGAAGAAAAGACGCGATGCTGACGTCTTGACTACCCCTTCACATCCCCCTTGGTCCAAGCCCCGTCGATCAATCGCCAGGCGCGGCCGCCGGGGTTTTGGTCCGCCAGAATGGCCGGCAGCCGGTGGGCCCGGACGCCGTCGTAACAGGCCAGGGCGCCGAATCGACGCATCGCCGCCGGGATGCCGACGGCCGTAAAGCCAGGGTGCCCCGTCGCCGGGTAGGGGCCGCCATGATTCATCGCCGGGCTGACGGCCACGCCCGTGGGCATCTTGTCGTTCAGCAATCGACCGACTTTTGGTAGTAAAAGTCTGGCCAACCGTGTGTAAAGCTCGTCATCGCCGCCGCGCGTGTCGGAATAAATACAGCCGGTCAAGTTTCCTTCGAGGCTGTCGATCACTTTGGCTGCCTCCAGCGCGTCTTTTGCGATGACGATCAGTGAGGCGTTGCCGAAGGCCTCGGTTTGCAGCTTCTCCGGGTTGGCCAGAAATGTTTCGCCAGAGACCTTTAATAATGTGTTCGCGTAGCGATAGCCGCCGCTTTTGTCCGGCGCGCCACCGACGACGATCTTGGCGCCGGCGCGGGCGAGCTGCCCGATGTTCTCATTCAAGCTCCGTTCGACGCCGGCCGAGAGCAACGTCCCGGCGGGCGCCGCGCGAAACCTGCCAGCAATCGATTCCACAAAAGCGTTGCTGGCCGCTCCCGCGATCAGCAGCACCAGACCGGGATTGGTGCAAAACTGCCCGGCGCCCATCAGGCAGCTTCCGCTGAATTCTTCGGCAATCTTGTCGGCGCGTTCGGCCAGCGCGCCGGGCAATACCAACACCGGGTTCACGCTGGAGAGCTCGAGATAGATCGGCTTGCCGGCGGCGTCGGCGGCCGACTTGAGCGCCAGCCCCGCGGCGCGGCTGCCGGTGTAGGCCGTCGCCCCGACGCGCGGATCGGTCACCAACCTTGCGCCGTCCGCGTGACTGGTCCGATAGATCAACTGAATCGTCGCCGGCGGCAGATCGGTTTCGAGCACGGCCGCCAGTCCTTCTTCGGCCAATAGCCGCGTTGTGGCCGGGTGAGAAGTATTTCCCTTCGCGATCACCGGATTGCCAGCGGCGAGCGCGGCGGCAAAATCTCCTCCCGCCGCGCTATTGAAGGCGAACGGAAAATTGTTGGGTCCAAATACGCAGACCGGTCCAATCGGT
>DASXPZ010000536.1:0-2787 GCA_036493275.1 Pirellulales bacterium | reverse complement strand
AATTCGACCGGTGCGCACGCGAGCAGGCCCGTTGCCAACCCGAGTGGCCGGCCCAGCTTCGAATCATTCTCACCCTGGCGCTCCGCATGACATCGCCCCCGATTCGACGTGCCCTGATCAGCGTGAGCGACAAGCTGGGATTGGCGGCGTTTGCACAGGGTTTGACGGCCGCCGGCGTGGATCTCTATAGCACCGGCGGCACGCGTGCTTATTTGGAAACCGAGGGCATGGCCGTCAAAGACGTCGCGGCCTACACCGGCTTTCCCGAGATGTTGGACGGCCGGGTCAAAACACTCCACCCCAAGATTCACGGCGGGATTCTCGCGCGACACGACCGGCCCGACGACCTGGCGGCAATTGCCGCGCACGGAATCGTGACGTTCGAGCTGGTGGTGGTGAACCTCTATCCTTTCGAGGCGACGGTCGCGCGGCCCGATACCACTTTCGCAGAAGCTGTCGAACAGATCGACATTGGTGGGCCAAGTTTGATCCGCGCCGCCTGCAAGAATCACGCGTTTATTACCGTGGCCACCGACTCGGCGCAATACTCGCGGATTCTCGAGCAGGTGCAGTCTCAGGGCTGCACGACGCCCGAGCTGCGCCGGGAGCTGGCCCAAGCGGCTTTTGAACGAACCGCGGCCTACGACCGGTCGATCGCCGATTACTTCGCCTCACCGGCCGAAGAAAATCGGTTGCTCCGCACGCGGTTGCATGTCGACTTGCGACGCGGCCAGGTGCTGCGGTATGGAGAAAACCCTCACCAGCCAGCAGCCCTCTATGCCTCTCCAGACACTTGTGTCGATGCAAATCTTATCGCCGCACAGCAACTCTCGGGCAAGGAACTTTCGTACAACAATTTGCTCGATCTCGATAGCGCGCTGGCGATTGTCCGTTCGCTGAGTCTGCCGGCTTGCGTGGTGATCAAACACAACAATCCTTGTGGCGCCGCCCAGCACGAAATCCTGGCGACCGCGACTCGGCGCGCACTGGAAGGCGACCCGCTGAGCGCGTTTGGTTCGGTGTTGGGATTGAACCGCGTGCTCGATCGAGCCACGGCCGAAGTGCTGGCGGAGCCTGGCCTGTTCGTCGAGGCCATCGTGGCGGCCGACTATGAGCCCGCGGCGCTCGAGATTCTGACCTCGCGGCCGAAATGGAAATCGAACGTGCGTCTCATGAAAGCCGGACCTGTCGAGCCGCTCAAGCCGGGGCTGAGCCTGCGTCAGATCGAGGGCGGCTGGCTCGCGCAGCAATCGGATGTCGAGACCGATCCTGAATCAGACTGGAAGGTCGTTACTCGTCGCGAACCGACTGCCCACGAATGGGACGATCTGCGCTTCGCGTGGACATTGGTGCGACACGTAAAGTCGAACGCCATTACGCTGGCGGCGCAAGGCGCGCTGCTCGGGGCGGGCGCGGGGCAAATGAGCCGGGTGGACTCCGTGGAAATTGCGCTCAAGAAAGCGGGCGCGCGGGCCAACGGCGCGGTGCTGGCTTCCGACGCGTTCTTTCCGTTTTTCGATTCGATCGATCAAGCGGCCGCGGCGGGGGTCGCCACGATCATTCAGCCGGGCGGCTCGAAGCGCGATGACGAGGTCATTGCGGCCTGCGACAAACACGAGCTCGCGATGGTGTTCACGGGCCGCCGGCATTTCAAGCATTAGCAAGATCGCCATGACCAGCGTGCTCGAGAAGATCATGGCGACCAAGCGCGGCGAGATCGCAGCCGCCAAGCAAGCCCAGGGCGAAGCGGAACTGCGCAAGCAGGCCGAGGCCGCGCCGCCGCCGCGAGATTTTTTCGCCGCGCTGGCCAAGCCCGGCCCAGTGCGCTTGATCGCGGAAGTGAAGAAGGCCAGCCCCTCGCGGGGCGTGATTCGCGAGGACTTCGATCCGGTAGAAATTGCCTCGATCTATGAGCGGCACGGTGCAAGCTGCTTGAGCGTGCTGACCGACGAGGTGTATTTCCAGGGCCGTCTCGACTATCTGCGGCAAATCAGAGTCGCGGTCCGGCTGCCGGTACTACGTAAAGATTTTATTATCGACAGTTACCAGGTGCTCGAGGCGCGCGCCGCCGGAGCCGACGCCGTGCTGTTGATCGCCGAGTGCCTGGACGATTGCAACCTGCGCAAACTGCACAATGAGATTGTCTCCCTCGGAATGGCCCCGCTCGTCGAGCTCTATGATCCCGAAAATCTGCCCCGCGTGCTGGAAGCGGGCGCCACGCTGATTGGAATCAACAATCGCGACCTGCACACCTTCGAAACGGATTTGAATCACACGCTGCGCTTGCGATCGCAAGTGCCGGATACTTGCCTGCTCGTGAGCGAAAGCGGAATTCGCACGCGGGCGGATGTCGATCGCCTGGCCGCGGCCGGTGTGGACGCGATCTTGGTGGGCGAAACGCTGATGGGCAGCCCCGATATTGGCGCCGCGGTTGACGAGCTGTTGGGCCAGTAATCGCCCCACCCATCGCAGCAATCCAACCAAGACTAGTGGCCGTGCGCACGAAAGCCCTATAATGCGGCTGTAGACCACCTCCGCTCGCAACCATCTTGCGCTATTCATGTCGAACACCGTCTCCTCCGTCGCTGCAATCATTCGCTCGATCGTGTCGCTCGTGCTGCTGGGAGTGTTGGCCGCGGGCGGCTGGTTCGGATTCAGGATCTACGACGAACGAAAACAGGTTGAGCGAGACCTGGCCGAAAAGACCGCCGCCTTGGCAACGAAAACGGCGGAAGCCGAAGCACTGGCCCGGCAAAACGAAAAGCTCGACTTGGCGCTAAGACTTCT
>DASXPZ010000535.1:0-4455 GCA_036493275.1 Pirellulales bacterium | reverse complement strand
AGCGCGGCGGCAGCGAATCGCACAGCATTGGCGCGCGCCGTCGACCGGGCAATCCTTATTGGCTGGTGCTTACGACGCCGACGGTGATGTGGATTATCGCCTCAGGCGCACTGCACAACTTCAACATGTACGCCATCGGCGGATTTCTCTCGCCCTTTCTTCAGCGGTTTCATCACTGCGACCAGGTTACCGCCGGCTATATCGTGAGCATTGTCTACGGCCTGGTCGGCGTGGCGGGTTTGTTCCTGGGCGGCTTCCTCGGCGATCGGCTCTATCGCAGGCGAATCAACGGTCGCATGCTGGTCGCCGCCGGCGCGCTGGCGCTGAGCGTTCCGCTACTCTATTTCGCCTTCAAGCAGCCGGCCGGTGAAGCCCAACCTGGCAAGATGTTCGGCCTGTTGAGCGTGAATTGGAGCGATCAGGCGGTGCTGTTCACCGTGCTGTTTGGTTTGGGATGCGGGCTGATGTACGTCTATTACTCGACCGTATATTCGACGGTGCAAGACGTGATCGAGCCCTCGCTCCGCGGCACCGCGATGGCGCTCTACTTCTGCGCGATGTACGCTTTTGGCGGAGCGCTCGGGCCGCTTGGATGCGGCATCATTAGCGACGCCTGCACGAAGGCTCACGCCGTTGCCGCCGGCGTGCAGGTGGCCAGTCTCAGCGCGGCGGAACTGAAGCAGGCGCTTAAGCCCTTCGTGGCAGCCGGCATTCATGACGCGATGTTCGTGCTTCCCGTCGTCAACTTGGCGCTGGCGTTTGTGCTCTTCGCCGGGTCGCGCACCGTGAAGCGAGACGCGGAGCGCCTGCAAAAGTGGATGCGCGAAACTTCGGAAGAAACAGAGCCGGAGCCGCAGCCTGTCCCGCAAAGGGCGTAGTTTCGTGAGCGGCGGGCGCTAGCCGCCGGTGATAACGCGAACACGGCACGAACCGGGAAGAACCCGTGGCTGCGCCATGCGGCTCACAGAAAATGCCGCGCTTTCCCTGATTGTTCTTAGACCAGCCCTTTGCGCACTGCCCACACGGCCGCTTGCGTGCGGTCGGTGACGCCGATCTTACGCAAGATGTGCTGCACGTGCTCTTTGACCGTTTCGTAGCTGATGTGCAGCGCCTGGGCGATCTCTTTGTTCGTCAGACCGTGCGAAAGATGTTGCAGCACTTCGCTTTCGCGCTGCGTGAGCGGCACGTCGATATCGCCCGAGAGACGCGGCGTGGCCAAGGCGCCGGTGACACGGCGCAGCTCGTCACGAGTCCAGGCGTTTTGCCCGGTCGAGACGGTGCGGATAGCCGTCAGCAGCTCTTCTCGCGTCGCGCCTTTGGAAAGGTATCCGTTGGCGCCCAGGGCGACCGCCCGCGCGATGTAGGTGGGATTGTCGTACGTCGAGAAGATCAACACCGGCATCTGCGGCATGTCGAGTTTCAGACGGCTGAGCGCGATCAAGCCGTCGCCGTCGGGCATGCGAATGTCGAGCAGCACGACGTCGGGCTTGAGCTGCTGAGCCTTGCGGACGCAGTCGCCGCCGCTCGATGCCTCGCCGATGACTTCAATATCGGCGCCGGCGACAAGACTTTTCAGTCCGGTGCGGACGACCAGGTGATCGTCGGCAATCAATAGTCGAATGGACATTGCGACCTGTGGACTCCGCACTATGGGGAGTCAGTTAAGAGCGTCCATGCGACCGTTAGGCAACCCGCCATGGCGCCTCGAAATATGGATGCGTCGTTTTTGGCTTGCGCCGGGGCGACTGCATGCAAAGAAAGCAACTGCAAGGCAAAGCGTTCGATCAATGACCGGAACAGCAAGGCCTCATACCCCACTCCTTGGTACATTGTAGCTGGAAATTCCCCCAGAGTGACCCCCTTCAAAGGAGGGGGGTTGCAAAATAATTCCTGACGATGATTATTTCTTTAAACCATTGTTGCAAATAGCGATAACGCGACATGTAGTCGCTTGAAGCACGAAAAAAAAACCGCCATCACGCGGGGGCCGACCGGTGAGGGGAGAAGATAAACAAGGCTATTTCGCTTCCGATATGCCGAATGGCCAGCGTCGCGTGCTCCCGCTCCAGAGCAGAAAGACGACGATCCCCATCAGCGTCACCAACAGTCCCAGCAGCGCTTCTTGCTGCATGAGCGATTTACCCCATTGGTCTCGCAACTTCGTCCCGAAGATGAACGTCCAGCCGGCGAACGCCAGCCAGCACGGAATGGGATAAAACCACATCCGAAACGGCATGCGCCGCTCGGGATTCATCCGGCGGTAGTACATCAGTCCCACGTTCTGCCCCAGGAACTGCACCAGGATCCGGCAGGCGATGATGGCGGTGATCACCGCGTCCAAGCTCCACAGGCTGGCCACCATGGTCACTCCGCCAATCACCAGCAGCGAGCGATCCGGAAACTTCTGCGTCGGATGGACGTGATCGAAGAACGAGAAAAAAGTGCCGTCCCGCGCCGCGGCGTAAGGAATCCGCGAGTAGCCGAGGAACATGGCGAAGATCGAGGCGAACGCCGTCAAGGCGACAAAGATCGTGATTAGGTTCGCCGCTAGAGGGCCGTACAGTTTTTTCACAAACGTCGTGGCCACCGTCTCGCTATGCATGATTTCTTGCCACGGAATCACTCCCATGAAACTGATGTTCATGGTCATGTAGATCGCGGCGACGGCAATCACGCTGATCATCACGGAGCGCGGGATGTTTTTTTCGGGATCGCGGACCTCGTCGCCGATGTAGCAGACGTCGTAATAGCCCAAGTAGTCGTACATCGCGATTCCCATCGCCGTTCCGAGCCCTAAGACCCACTTCTCATCGATGTGAAACGCATTTTCTGGAAACGGAAAAATCAGGCTTTTGTCGAAGTTCCACAGCCCGCTGACGATCATGAACGCCACGGTGGCGAGCATGGCGACCCACAAGATAACCGTCAGCCGGCCAATGGCGGTGATCCGCCGGTAAAGCAGCATGGTGGCAACGAATGCCACGCTGACGGCGATCGCCCGCTGCGCAATCTTTTGCTGCGACCAACCACCCGACGCCACGACCCCTTGCTCGGCCAGCGCGGCGTCGGCCGCGGCGTTTCCCTCGGGCTGCGGCGGGGGCGAATCGGCTTCGATCCAACCCATTTGAATGAGCGGATAGATCGCGTAGTTGCTCAGTCCGATGGTGCCGCTGGCGATTTCGAGCGGCCCGCTGAGCATGAATTGCCAGATAAACATAAAAGCCATCAGCCGGCCCCAGCGATGGCGACCGAAGCACTCGCGCAAATAGACGTAGGTGCCGCCGGAGCCCGGCATGGCGGCCGAGAGCTCGCTCCAGACCATGCCGTCGCAGATCGCCAGGACCAATCCGCCGAGCCAGCCGAGCATCGCCTGCGGACCAGCCATCGACGTCAGCAGCAGGTTCATCGTAATGAACGGGCCGACGCCGATCATGTTCGACATGTTCAGCGCGGTGGCCTTCAACAGGCCGAAGTCGCGAATCAGCTCGACCGGCTTGCCGCCGGGTTCTGTCGATGATTGCATGCAAAGAAAAACGATCGGCGGGGTCTGAAAGACAGGACCAACGCTACGCGGGGCGGGCGAGCACTCCGACGGTAGCCGGGCCGCCGGCGCCGTGCAACCCTTTGGAAGCCACTCTTACGAGAATCGCCTCTGGCTGGCCGGCCCGGCTTCACGGTCCTCTACGTCAGCAGGATGCCGGCGATCAGCCCCACGGAGACAACGGTTTCGATCAGGCCGATCGCCTGCAAGGCGCGCGGATTGGCCTCGATCAGCATCTGCTTGAATTGGGCCGGAAAGACGCTCAGCGCGAACCCTTCAGCCAAGAGCAATGTCAGGGCAATGATCGTCATCACGCGCGGGAAGTCCATAGTGTGCAGGGCTCCGGCAATCGATTGGAATGGGGTACTTGAGGCGCCGCGACTGGGTTATCCAGCAGTTTGTCGAGGCCTAACCATGGCGCTGCTGTTCCGCCGGAAGAGCTACACTATAATCGTCGCGATCCGAGGGGGACATGATCGAGCGGAGCGAACTCGCGAAACATCGCGACTCCGCGTTCAGGGAGAGCGAGGCTCCCGCCGAGCCGCTGCTTCGCAAGTCTCCGTCGATTCGCCACAGAACTCTCCAGCACAAGCAATCACAAAACAACGCATGGCACTACTGGGCGTTAACATCGATCACGTGGCCACGGTCCGCCAGGCGCGAAAAACGTTCGAGCCAGACCCTGTCTGGGCGGCCGCGTTGGCCGAGCTTGGCGGGGCCGACGGCATCACGCTGCATCTCCGCGAAGATCGCCGTCACATTCAAGATCGCGACTTACGCGTGTTGCGCGAAACGGTCACCGTGAAACTGAACCTGGAGCTCGCTTGTGATAACGACGTGTTGGCGCTCGCCTGCCAGACGAAGCCGGACCAGGCCACGTTGGTGCCGGAGCGCCGCGAGGAAGTGACCACCGA
>DASXPZ010000534.1:0-4674 GCA_036493275.1 Pirellulales bacterium | reverse complement strand
ACCCGAAATTGTCGCTGGCCGGCAACGTGCTCTGGCTGTTGCGCGGCGAGAAACCGGCGCCGCGCTGGACGAAGGCGATGGACGTTTCGCTGATTCTGTACGCCGAGCACGAATACAACGCCTCGACTTTCACGGCCCGCGTCATCGCCTCAACCCGCGCGGACATGCACTCGGCGATCACCGGCGCCATCGGCGCGCTCAAGGGCCCGCTGCATGGCGGCGCGAACGAGCGCGTGATGGAAGTTCTCGAAGAAGTCGGCTCGGCCGAAAAAGCCGAGGCCTGGGTTCGCGCCGCCTTCGCCCGCAAGCAATTGATCATGGGCTTTGGCCACCGAGTCTACAAAAAGGGAGACCCTCGAGCCAAGTACCTCAAGGCGCTTTGCGGCGAGCTGGCGGCCGAGACGGGCCACACCGACATGGAGACGATGGCCGAGACGATCGAGCGGATCGTGACCGGCGAAAAAGGACTGCCGCCGAATCTCGATTGGCCGAGCGCCCGGCTCTACCACTATATGGGCCTGCCGATTCCGCTCTACACGCCGCTGTTCGTCATCAGCCGCGTGACGGGATGGAGCGCCCACGTAATCGAGCAAGCCGACAATAACCGCCTGATTCGCCCACGGGCGCGATACATCGGCTCCGCGCCGCGCGTTTGGAAGCCAGTTGCTTCTCGCTGAACGAGAACTGCCCCCGCATTTAAGGCGGCTTGCGACAACTACGGCGCCGGCAGTTCCAGCGCCATCCGGTAAACCAGCCCATGCTGGTTAACGATCAAATGCCCCACCGTCACGCCGAGCGAGCCTTCGAGCTCTTCTTCGGACGGTAGTAGCTCCTTGAACTTGGCCAGCGCCTTGCTGGCGGCGCCGGCGTCTTCGTCGTCGTCCGCGGCAATTCCGGTGGGATACTCGAGCGCCGTCATGAAGGCGTCGGCAATCGTCTTGGCGTAGCGATTGAAATCCGAGACCTGGTAATAGAGGCAGGGCTCCGGCGGCAGCAGCTTGGCGGCGCGTTTCATCAGGTCGCTGCCACGCAGCGCATCGGCGCCTTCCGGCGGTTTGCGCAACGTCGACAGAAGCGTCTCGATGACGTCAGGGCCGATGCCGAGAACGAGATAACCATGGCCGACGAACGCCCCACCTTGGAGGACGTCCTTGACGTTCAATCGCAAGCCCATAAAGCCCTGCTCTTGCGAGGCGGTGACCGCTCCGTCGCTGAGCGCGGCAAAGCCGGCGCCGAGTTGAATCAGCCGTTTCCAGGGCGCTTCGTCCTTGACCTGCCAGACGATTCCCTGACGCTGGGCTGGGACTTCGACCGACTCTCCGTCAGGCCCAGTAATCTTCGTCTTCGTCGGCTCGAACATGACGATGTAATGATCTTGTCCGACGGACGAGAGGAGCGTGGCGACGTCGTTTTGCGTGACGTTGCGAATCTGGTCTTCGAGTTGCTGGACCATCTGTTTGACGGGTTCGCCCCCCTCGCCCACCATCATGTCGCGCAACTGCGTATAGGCCTTGCCGAGATCGAAATGGATTTGCGCAAAGCCGAACAGTTTGGCCGGCGCCCAAGCGGGCGGCTCGGCGACCCCTTGCGGCTGATCGAGAAGGGCCATTAACCCCTCCCGCGGCGTCGGCGCCGAGACGAAGGCTCCCGCGCGGAGCGCGCCGTCTTCGAGCGTGATTCGGAGCGCCGCGGCCCCCACGCGATCGACACCGAGCGTCTTCAGCGCCTTGGTAGTCGTCGGATCGGTCGCCATTTTCAAGAGGGATTCGGGCGAGCCCAGCACTTCCAACAGCGGCGTTCCTTCCGGTAGCGCGGCGGTGAGACCGGGCGTGGCCAACCACTTCGACGTCACGCCACTGGCCCCTTCGGCGTGGCTCTTGAGGAAGCGGGCGAAAACGCCCTTGGCCTCTTCCAGACCGGTGATCGTGTCGAAATCGGGCTCCTTATCTTCGTCCTCGTCGCGGAGCTCCTGCACTTCGTCTTCCGACGTGGGAAAGGTATTGCCGATCAGCAGGCGATCGCCCACGCGCGTGATAAACACGTGCATCTGGTCAGTGACGACCTCCTCGTCCTCCGATTCCTTGCGCAGTTCCTCAAGCTTGGCCTTCAGTTCTTTCGGATCGAGCTTGTCGAGCCCATCCAACGCGGCGTCGGGATAGGGCGCCGAACTGGTGATCGGGATGATCAGGTGCAACACCTGGCGACCTTCGAGATCGAGATCCAACCGACGGACCGCGTTCGGCTCGTCCTTCTGGTCGTCGACCATCTGACCAATCGCCTTGACCAGCCGCTCGCCCAGGTCGGTGTTCGGCTCGAGCCACCACAAGCCCATCATCAGCGGAAACTTTTCCGTGTCCTTGCGGGGCTGCACCACCAGGGCGAAGCCGATTTCGCGTTCGAAGATCGTGGGGAAATCTTCGACCTTCAGGTTGTACTTGGCCAATTCGGACGAAGCTTCGGTCAGGGCGTCCGCCGCTTGTTCGCGGATGAAATCGAGAATCTTCTCGTAGCGCTTGTCGCTGAGCATGACCGAACCGAACTTGGTCTGGCTGCGCAGCGCGTCGACGAACTTTTTGGCCTGCGGCACGCGAATGACCAGCACCGTCTCTTCCGGCACGCACTCGTGCGAAGGCGGAACCGTGTCAGCGGCGCGCGTCGGCGAAGTCAAGGCAATCGCACCGATCGCCAGGCTCGCGGCCAGTGACTGCCGCCAGCGGTTCGTCCGCGTCCTGATCGGATATCCTGCGCGAGCTGTCGACGTCATGGCTTGCCTTTCCCACTGGCAGTGGATTCGGAGGTCGGTTTTTTCTGGTTGGCGGCCGCGGAGCCGGCGCCCTTAAAAGGGGGCGGCAGATAGGTCACGCCATTTTGCGGGTGCGACGCATCATACATGAAGGCGTCGCGATGGACGAGAAAGTCGATCAAATCCGAGGAAGGAATGCCGAAGGCCAGACCGTCGAACTGCGTCGCCCCGGCGCAGGCGATCCCCACCACTTCGCCGCGAAGATTGAACAGCGGTCCGCCGCTATTGCCCGGATTGATCGCCGCGTCGGTCTGAATCAATCGCATGTGCCCCATCGTGCGGGTCGTCGAGCTGACGATCCCTTGTGTCACCGTTCGCTCCAGCCCCAACGGACTGCCGATGGCAAACACGGCGTCGCCGACGCGGAGGTCGTCGCGATCGTCGATCACGATCGGCTTGGGCATCTCGCCGGTGACTTCGTTGGGGTCGAGCTTCAACAGCGCAATATCGCGCATCGGTTGCAGCGCCACGATCTTGACCTTCTTCAACTCGTGCTTCTCATAGCCTTGCGGAGTGAGTCGGAAGTAGGTGACCGAAATCTTGGTCTCTCCTTCGACTACGTGATAGTTGGTGATCAGATGCCCTTTGTCGCTGATAATGAAGCCGCTTCCCTGGCCGCCGGCCGTTTTGACCAGCACCACGGCGTCGCCGCAGCGCTTGACCAGTTCGGGCACGTCGGCCGGCGGGAGGCGCCCGGTGACAAAAATGCCGCGATCGCTTTGCGATTTTTCGGCCTCTTCGGTCTTACCGCGATCGATACCCAGCAGACGCTTGCTGGGAATTTGCAGCACGTCGTGCCCGAGATCCAGCACAATGCCCTGGTCATTTTCGCGCAGCAGCTCCGCGCTAATTTTGGCGCCGCCAACCAACGTGACGGTCACCTTTTCTCCGGCGCGAGCGAGGCTGGCGCCGATGACGACTACGGCGAGCAGGGCCGCGGCCAGTCCACGCTGCGCTGCGATGGGCATGGCGATGCCCGACAAACGGATATTCGATCTGAGGAAACTCATTTCGGCTCCCTGGCAAGATAGATGATCAATCGATCCTGGCACAGCAGTGCCAGGTCTTGGTGATGGTCGCCGTCGGCGTCGAAACCGACCACGGTTCGCGGTTCGGCAATTTGCTGTTCTTCCTTGCCGCCATACGGATAAGTGCGGTCGTCGAAAACTTTCCAGGAGCCGAGCGAAACCAGCCCCTTTTCTCCGCGCGTGAGCACCGTGAGCTGATGTCGCACGTCATCGAACATGACAACGTCCTCCTGCCCGTCCCCGGTGACGTCGGTGGTGAGGATACGATGGATCGTCGCCTCCTTCACGCCGCTGGGGCGACCGACGCGACCGTCAAAGCTGTCTTTCAACGTCAGCTCCCACGGGCGTCCCTTCGCCAGCCGCACGACGCGATCCTGATCGACCAGAATCAGACCCAGCACCGGATCGAGGAGCAATTGCCCTCCGCCCGGCGATTTCAGACTCGTCGCTACCCGCAAAATACCAGATTCGTCCGGTTTCAGCAGGTGGATGAAACCGCCCCCTTGTTCCAAGGCCCAGGCATTGCCGTCAGGGAGCGGAATGAAGCTGGCGATCCGTTGCCCGTCGGCCAGCATCACCTGGTCGGTCGGTTGCAGGTCTTCGTTCAACCATTGCAAGACGCCATCGGTCAGGCGCCCCAGTCGGGCCTTGCCGCCGATATTGAAGAGCAAGAACTCGTTCGGGTCGACCTTGTTCAAGTTCGCCGGTTCGCGCGAGGTGACTTTGCCCGCGTCGTCGACGCTTAGCAGCTTAAGCGTGTTGCTATTGGCCGGCTGCACCAGGACGCGCTTTCCTCCGAGCCAGACGACTTTGTCGGCCTTGATTTTATTGCTGATCCCCTCG
>DASXPZ010000533.1:0-3606 GCA_036493275.1 Pirellulales bacterium | reverse complement strand
GATCTGCCGTGTCTTCAATCCGAGTTTTGTCCATTGCCCTCAGAGTCTGGCGGGAGATATCCGTGCGCTTGGCGAAAGGCGCGGAGAAAGCTGCTGCGGCTCTTATAGGTCCTGGAGCCGAGCAGATACGCATTCGCGACCCACTGCGATGCCTCGAACCCAACGCCCAGTTCTGACTTCATCTTCGGAAGTGCGACGTTGACGACGGAGCCGTCGATGATCCGGAGGCTGGACCCGAGTATGGACGTGGGCAGCACCCAGCGTGGGTCGCGTCCAGCGGGGCGAACCGCTGATGGCGTCTCGCAGGGTGCCTTCTGAAAGCCAACCAGCCCGATGCTCCTCGCGCCGATGCGCCCAACTCCCACAGTCCGCGACTGCGAGGTGTTGGCGCTGGACGGCGGCCCCTCCGGCTAGACGTCATGTTCGCGGGCTGAGCCGGTGGCCCGCCCTTTCGTGCAGGTAGAACGAGGGTTGCTCGGGCGGACCGAGCCGAGCCTCATGCACGGAGGGCGGACCATGGAGAAGTATAGCGAAGTTTTCGTGGCTTTCGATGTCGCCAAGAAGAAGCACGCTGTGGCGATCGCGGAAGGAGGTCGGTTGGGAGAAGTGCGTTTTCTCGGCGATGTCGAGAATAGCCCGTTGCCGATCGAGAAGACGATCAAGAGACTGGCGGCCCGGTACGGCCGGCTGCATGTCTGCTTTGAGGCCGGGCCGACGGGATACGGTCTTTATCGCCAGGTGAAGGCGCTCGGGCATGATTGCCTTGTGGTCGCTCCGGCGCTGATCCCGAAACGAGCGGGCGAGCGGATCAAGACGAACCGTCGGGATGCGGTTACGCTGGCGCGTTTGCATCGGGCTGGCGAACTGACAGGGGTCTGGGCGCCCGATCCGGCTCATGAGGCGGTCCGGGACCTTGTTCGCGCCCGTGAGGCGTCGGCTGACGATCTTCGGCGCAAGCGCCAGCAGCTTCTCTCTTTCCTGCTCAGGCACAGCCGGATTTACAGTGGCGGCGGCCACTGGACGCTGGCGCACCGGCGCTGGCTCGCCGGCCAAAAGTTCGACCATGCCGCGCAGCAGATCGTCTTTCAGGAAGGGATTGATGCGATCGAAGATTCTCTGCAGCGCCTGCGCCGTCTCGAGAAGCAACTCGCGCTCATCGTGCCGGAATGGTCCATGGCGCCGGTGGTGGAAGCTTACCAAGCGATGCGCGGCGCGTCGTTTGTCGTCGCCGTGACCTTCGCCGCCGAGATCGGCGACGTGCGCCGGTTCGATACGCCACGACAGCTCGCATCTTTTCTCGGGCTCGTTCCGGCGGAAAGCTCAACAGGCGACACAATCCGACGGAAGGGCCTCACCCTGGCAGGCAACCGGCGCGCTCGGCGGGCGCTCGTTGAGGCGGCCTGGACCTATCGTTATCCAGCAAGGGTCAGCGAGACCTTGAGAGCGCGGCTCGAAGGGCTGCCCAAGCCCGTGCGCGACATCGCCTGGAAAGCGCAGGTCCGTCTGTGCGGCCGCTATCGTCGCCTCAGCGCCGCAGGTAAAAAGCCGCCCGTCGTTGTCTCTGCGATCGCCCGCGAGATGGCGGCTTTCCTGTGGGCGATCGGACGGGAGGTCGCGCCCGCGTAAGGAAGGGCCTCTCTCCCGCTGCGCAGACCCGGGAGCGGAGCACGAAAGGTGGGGAACTCCGGTCGCTAGTTATGTGGCCGGGTTCGCAACCCGACGCCCGTCCTCTAGACCGAGGAAAGCCCCGAGACGAAGACACGGAAGGCGGTAACCAACCCGCGAATAAGAGCTTGATCAACCGTCGTCTCTCGCTCCGCTCCCAGCTCTGCGCAGCTCCGGCCTATTCCTGCCGACGGCCATCTCACCGCTCGGCCGCTCGATTGCGTTCGAGTCATTGACTGCGAACATAAGAGCTAGGCCGCCTCGCGCAGCGCGTTCAGTGCGAAGCCATACATGCCCGCCGCGAAGGCGAGCCCTCGACCCGCGAATAGACCGTGCCTCCTGAATCGTAGCTGAAGATGCCGGAAAGCTCGAATGCGTTGCGGCGGGCAGCGGCGGCGGCGCCAGTGAAGCTGGGTTCGGATACGGCGGCGGCGGCGGCGGCTTTAGCGGCGGCCGCGGCGCAGGCAGCTATAGTGATCAAAACTATGGCAGCGGCGGCGGCTCGTTCGATAGCGGGACGAACCAGATTCTACTGGGCGGCGTCTGGGCCGGAAACGGCGAGACCGTTGATCGCCGAACTCTCCGGGCCACCGGCTGTGCCTGATCCGGCCACGCTGGGAGTGTCAGGAATCTTGTGTGCGAGGCCATAGTGACGCCGATGGAGGGCGCATATGGCAATCAAGAAAGAGACACTGGATCACCTTTTGGACGGCCGCGATCCGAAGGAGGTTTTCAACAAGGACGGCCTTTTTGACGAGTTGAAGAAGGCGCTGGCCGAGCGCGTTCTGAACGCTGAGATCGACGATCACCTTGATGGCGAGACGGCCGAGGGGCGGAAAAACCACCGGAACGGCTATTCGAGCAAGAGAGTGATCACCGAGACGTCGAAGCTGGATATTCGGATTCCGCGCGACCGCGAGGGAACGTTCGATCCCAAGTTGATCGCCCGCTACCAGCGCCGGTTCCCCGGCTTCGACGAGAAGATCGTGTCGATGTATGCGCGCGGCATGACCACCCGAGAGATTCAAGGCCATTTGCTCGAGATCTATGGGCTCGAGGTTTCGCCCGATCTGATCTCGACGGTGACCGACGCGGTTCTGGAGACGGTCGGCGAATGGCAGAACCGGCCGTTGGAGGCGAGTTATCCGCTGGTGTTTTTCGACGCGTTGCGGGTGAAAATCCGCGACGAGGGTTTGGTGCGCAACAAGGCGGTCTACATTGCGCTCGGCGTTCAGGCAGACGGAACGAAGAACATCCTGGGTCTTTGGATCGAGAACAGCGAAGGGGCTAAGTTCTGGCTGCGCGTCATGAACGAATTAAAGAACCGGGGCGTCAGCGACGTTCTGATCGCCGTCGTCGACGGATTGAAGGGTTTTCCCGAAGCGATCAACGCCGTTTTTCCGCAAACGATCGTTCAAACCTGCATCGTGCATCTTATTCGCCATTCGATGGATTTCGCCTCCTGGAAAGACCGCAAAGTCCTCGCCGGCGCATTGAAGGCGATTTATCGAGCCAAAGACGCCGACGCCGCCAAGTCAGCGCTGGAGGCTTTCGACACCAGCCATTGGGGCGAAAAATATCCGGCGATCGCGCAGAGCTGGCGACGCAATTGGGAGCGCGTCATTCCGTTCTTCGCCTTTCCGGAGGCCGTCCGGCGGATCATCTATACGACCAACGCCATCGAGACGCTCAACGCAAAATTACGCCGCGCCGTGCGCACGAGAGGTCATTTTCCTACCGATGACGCCGCGACGAAGCTCCTGTTTCTCGTCTTGCGCCAGGCGGCTGGAGAGTGGAAAATGCCGCCGCGCGAGTGGTTCGAGGCAAAGACCCAATTCGCCATCATGTTCGACGAACGGTTCGTTCAAGCGTGATGACGCAACCGGCCTCGCACACAAGATTCCTGACACTCCCCACCGCGCTTGCGGGTCAAGAACCATG
>DASXPZ010000532.1:0-7366 GCA_036493275.1 Pirellulales bacterium | reverse complement strand
CCGCCTCCTTGAGCGGAAGGGCGAAAGCCCTCCGGTTCTTCGCGCGTGCGGACGGCGTCCCTCAACTGGACACAGACACCGGCGGGAATGTTCGGGAGGATTAGGAACCAATTTGCGCCCAAACGACTTCCCACATGACGTATGCAATGAATGTAATGACCGCGAGCGCGCCGGCCGCGACGCCGACCAGTCGTTCAATTCGGAGCAGCACGCCCCCTGCCACAGCAAAACAGACGATCGATCCCAGTCCCAGCGCAAGCGCCACGAAAAACGGATAACCGAAGATCTGGAACTGCTCCAACCGCACTGCCAGCCTCATCGCGCCAAAGGAAACCGCGCACAGCGAAAGAGCCACTAACAATCGCCCCAGGCCAAACTGGAACCAGTACCGGTCGTTTGGCTCGATCAAGCTCACAATGATTGTGGTCGCTCCCACGGCGCCCAATACGATCCCCAACAAGATCCCCAGCAAACCGTAGATTCCGTCCATCTCGTCGAACGTGATCAAGCCCCAAATGCCCCACGCGGCGGATCCGATTGCCAAGGCGAGAAGCAAGAATCAAGCGGAACCAGCGGCGGCGCGACGGGCTGGAGATTTGCATCGGCGTGAATAGGCTCATCCCGGTAGAGCAGTAGAGGCAACAAGCGGGCGCGCCGTCGGCCTGCGCCCAAGTCGGGGTCGCGCCGCGTCGGATCAACGCGTGACTGTGCGCCGGCCTGGCGTTTTGCTCTTTGTCTTTTCGAGTGTCATGGAAGGAAACTTCAAAGCCGATTTCGGGATCGCGCGGGCTTCGATCGCCAGCAGTTGCTTCTTCATCGAGAGCCCGCGCGGG
Source organism: Pirellulales bacterium (assembly GCA_036493275.1). Lineage (GTDB taxonomy): Bacteria > Planctomycetota > Planctomycetia > Pirellulales > JACPPG01 > JACPPG01. Next base: position 6,533 of record DASXPZ010000532.1, on the reverse strand, counting down.
CTCGAATAGCCGCCGATCGACCCGCTGGCCGATAAAATGCGATGGCACGGGATCACCAGCGGGACGCAGTTCTTCGACATCACCGTGCCGACGGCGCGGGCTGCGCGCGGCGCTCCGGCGGCGATCGCCAATTGAGCATAGCTGGAGACTTCGCCGTATTTCACCTCGCGACAGGCCGCCAGCACGCGACGTTGGAATTCGGTCCGCGCGCCCAGATCGAGCTTTACATCGCGAAAGTCGTCCGGCTTGCCGCGCGCGTAGGCCTGCAACCGCGCGATCAGCGGCTTGTTCCACGCGCCGATCGCAAGGTCGTGATCACGGTTTGGGCTGAGAGCCGCCAGGGCGTCGTTGGCCGAGTCGAATCCGAAGACTAGCCGCTGGAGCGTCTCACCGTGCCCCTGGATCGCCACCCAGCCCAATTCGGACGGAAAGACCGAGATCATGCGTTGCTGCGCTGACGCGGTGAGCTTTTTGGCTGTGATTGTCGGCATGTTTGGGCCTCCGGCGCGCTGGCTTTGACAGCCAGAAACAGCCCATTCTATACTGCAACCAGGGGCGAACGAAGATGCCCTTCGGGGCGACTTTTAGGCACACATAACAAGTTCTCCGCGTTCGATTCAGCCTGATAATTCAGGCCGCCCACTAACCCGAAGCGCAAGCGAGGGAATGAAGCGGACTTACCCTCGCTTGCGCTTCGGGTTAGTGTGGACAGCCCTTTGATGAATTCCTGAAGCAAGGAATCCTCCGGGCTAGCGGCCGACCCATCAGCGCGATAACCAAGACAGGGCCGTTCTTCGGCATATCTGCATGACTCCATACAGCTCACTCTGCGACGACTTCTATGTGAATATGAATCTCAGCACAGAGATGGAGTTGCCGAACAATCGCGAGACGATTCTGCATTTCTTCGAGCGAATCCAGAAGAACTATCCCACGATGCGCAACTTCTATAGTCGCGAGAAAGGGGACTTCGTTCTCGAAGAGGACAAGGACGGCGGCAACTATCGCTGGAGCACCGTTGAGTCGAAGCGGCTCTGCTCGGGCCAGGTCAATCCGTCCGACCTGGACAGCGTTCTCGACCAGCACAAACTCGTGTTGGAACTGGCGCCCTACATGCTGTCGGTCAGTCCGCTCGATTGCGAAGCGCTCGATCTGCTGTTCGGCTTCGATTTTTCTTACCGTGGCAACCACAATCAGTTGGTGGCCGACGCCCTGGGCTTCAGCCCGGCGTTCGAACGCTTCGGAGACATCCCCGGCGCCATGGTGATCAATCACGAGCCTTCGATCACGTTGGCGCTCGACTCGAATTGCCGCATGCAGTGCCGGCTGAGCATGGAGACGCGGACGAACGCCTACCAGGTGCGGACGGGGGACTATCCGGAAGAGCACTTGAGCGTCTATCTCACGGCGCGCCAGTATGGCAGCTTGGGGCCGGGGACGACGTACGTTTCGGCGCTGGCCGAGCTTTCGCGAGTTTGCCAGGAGATGGTCGAGAATTACGTCGTCGACAGCGTGCTGCGACCTCTGGCCCGCGCCATCGCCATGCGATAAGCTGCTGCGCTTGCGGCGCGCGAGGGCGTTGCACTTTGAGATTGCGTTTTGCGGCATTTGGAATCGAGAACAGAATCCGCCGCCGTTCCGCGTCCGTGTCGTGTGCCACGCGAGGCCTTCTTTGATGCGCAGCCGATCGGAGCTTCTCGGCTCGGCGGGAGCCGCGCACTCCCGGTATGCGGAAATGGCGCTCGACGCGAAACTGGCGCCCGATGAGTAACTAGCTCGTGGCGCGCGGAATTGGCTGGCCATTTGTAGAGGAAGGGCGGCGTTCTATGACTGTCAGCTTTAGTGAATTTGCCGGCGGAGTCGGCGCAGAGACCGCGTTCAGCGTGTTGGCGACCGCCAGGCGCTTGAAGTCGCAAGGGAAGCGCGTCATCGAGCTCGAAATCGGCGACAGCCCGTTTCCCAGCACGCGCGCGGCAAAACAGGCCGGCGCGGCGGCCATTGCCGCGGATCAATCGCACTATTGCCCGTCGATCGGCCTGCCCGAGCTGCGCGAGGCGGCGGCCAACTATGTGAATCGCGAGCACGGCCTGAACGTCACCGCGGCCAACGTGGTCGTCGGGCCGGGCGCCAAGATCTTCGAGCAGATCTTTTGCGAGACCTTTTTGAATCCAGGCGACGGCGTCCTGGTTTTCAGTCCTTACTTTCCGACGTACCTGCCGAACATCGCCCGTCGTAACGCGCGGGCCTGGCTGGCCGACTTGCGCGCCACCGATCGCTTTCGGCCCAGGCTCGACCAAATCGAGCGATTCTTGCGCGAGGATCCCCACCCGCGGGCGATCTTTCTCAACAGTCCCCACAATCCCACCGGCGGCGTGGCGACCGAAGAAGACCTGAAGGCCATTGCCGATATGATTCGGGGCCGAGACATTGCCGTGCTGAGCGACGAGCCGTACGACAAAATGGTCTGGCGCGGCCGGCATCACACCTTGCTCGCCCAGCCGGGCATGCTCGATCAATGCGTCGCCGCCTACACGTTCAGCAAGTCGTACAGCATGAGCGGTTGGCGGCTCGGTTTTGCCGTGGCCAGCGCGGCGGTGATCGAGCGGATGGCGACGCTCTTGAACACGACGATCTCCTGCGTGCCGCCGATCGTGCAGTTGGCCGGCGCCGCGGCCCTGGCGACCGACAACGCCGAGCGCGACCGGAATATGGAGAAGTTCCGCGGGCAGGTGATGGCCCTTTCTGACGGGTTGGCGTCGATCCCCGAGATCCGCTGCACGCCTCCGGACGCAACGTTTTACGTATTTCCCGACGTTCGCGCGATTTGCAACCGGCTGGGGCTGACGTCGCACGGCCTGGCGATGTTCTTGCTCGAAGGGGCCGACGACCAAATGGGCGTGGCGTGCCTGGGGGGCGAATGCTTCGGTGGAGCGGGCGCCGGGTTTCTCCGTTTTAGTTGCGCGGAACCGGCCGACGTGATTCTGGAAGCGGTCGAATTTCTGAAAACCGCGATCGGACGCGAAGATCGCGCCCGCGCGTTCGCCGAAGCGCGCCCCGAGTTCAAACTGGCGCAGGCTTATCCTCTCTGACGGGTAGCGACTTGTGGGGCCAGTGGCGCCGCATAGCCGAAGCCAGCCCCTCGGTTAAGGTCATTCGATTGCCGATCTAATATTGCGCGAAGTATGCGAAGCTGGCGCAAGTGGTTCGGCGACCAACCTGTGAATGCGATTGTCATCGACCCCAAGTCGACCGAGGCCGAGCGCGCAAACGTGGCTCGTCTTTTTCCAGAAGCGGAGCTGTCGAACTAACCCGGCGCCGCTTTATCTAGTTGCTCCTGGAACTGACGGAAGGATTCTTCGTCAACCGGAAAATTTGAAAACCAGACGCCGCCTCGCCTCTTTAGCGGATAGCCGTAAGGAATCTCGGTGAGGATGCGCTGCACTCCGGCAAATTCGCTGTCGGTGCTCTCAAGAGGCATATGCACGCCTTCGATCGGCTCGTCTCCTAGCCAAGACCTCCAAATCGGGACCGTTTTGCTCATTGGAGTTAATCCAGGCTCTTCACGCAATTGCTGACTTGCGGGCGTCCAGTAAGCTCCTCCATTGATTTCAATCCATTCAAAGACTGCATGACGATCTCTAACAATCTTCAGCTGCCAGCCCAGCCAAACGCCAAAGACGGTAATCACCGCGAACATCGTCCGTAGTCCAAACTGAAACCAGCGGCGTTTGGAATCTGCCATCGTGACCGACAAGCAGCTTAAGGATTCGGATTATAATCGATACGACAATTCGGCAAAGCTTTTTGCAGAGCCGTGACTTGTTCTTGTGGGACGTAACATAGATTCTTTCTATGCGTGGGATGACGGCGCCCTTCGAACGAGAGGTCGGAATGCATAGCCGGGCGGAGATCGAGAACTTTCAAGCTGCTCAGGCCGGCCAATGGCGTTAGGTCGCGAACTGGCGCGCCACCCAGTTGCAGCGATTGTAGTTTTGTTAACCCGCTGAGCGGCGTAAGATCGCTGGCAAGCGTGTTGTCGAGATAAAGAACGCGCAGCTTCGTCAAGCCCGCCAGTGGAGAAAGGTCTGTGACGGGCGCGCAGATCATGAAGAGCTCTTCCAGATTCGTCAGCCCGGCCAGCGGAGTGAGGTCGCGGACAGGGCAGTAACTAAGGGTCAATTGCTCCAGTCTCGTCAACCCGGCAATCGGCGAGAGATCGCTAATGCGAGTCCCTTCGAGCATCAAGACTTCGAGCCGTGTCAGCCCGGCCAAGGGAGTGAAATCGAGTGCTTTGGCGCCCCAAAGCTGCAAGTCCTGCAAACTTCGAAGTTCGGTCAGCGGCCGGAGGTCTTCGACATCCTCGGTCGGGTTGCCTAACGTCAAGACTCGTTCGCCCAGGACCGCGTGCGCAAAGTCTCGCCACCACCCTTGTGGCTCATGGTGGTCATCCAGCAATGACGAATCGTAGGGGCCGCCACTCGTCTGATCCTGGTAGCCCTGTTGGCGAAGCCGTTCGGCAATTTGTTGTTCATGCTGCGATTGCCTCCGCTCCTTGGCGATCCAGCCCAGCGGGACTGCAACTACCGCGATCGCAATCAGCAGCGTCCGCAAGCGAAAGCGGAACCAGCGGCGGCGAAGCGGGGTGGTCATGGTGCTATTATAACGGCCTGCGCTCGAAAAAAACCGCCCGAAGGCCAACTGTGATCGAACGCCCTAGGACGCCCTATGGTTCATCCGCTGAAGCAGCTCGGCGGATGATGGCCCAGACGAAGATCGTGATGGCCGACAATACGATTCCTCGCGTGAGAACCGCGCCGGGCGACGGCGAAACGGTTGCCGCGCCGGCGTTCCCACGATCCGCCGAGGCGTCTTTCGCGTCGAGGGCCGCCGGCTGCGTCAGCGTCAGATCGACCGGAAAGCTGGCGGACGCTCCCCACACGACGGCCAACAGGGTCGTAAGAATCAGAATCTCGGTGATCCCGAATTGGAACCAGGAGTTTCTTCGCGCTTCGCTCATTCCGGGATTGTAGCCGGCGCCACGATATCGGCAAAAAACTCTGCGGCGGGGGACGCCTGCACGGCGAGCGGGACAACTGCCAGTTACAGTGAAAAATTAGTTAGCTCACGGCATTTCCCGCTTCAATTCCCGCACGCGCTCCGCCTCTGGCCGCTCCTTATAAAACGGATCGAGCGGGTAACAGCCCGAGACCATGCCGTTGCGCGGCGCCGTGGTGCAATCGCTGAAGGTGCGGCAAATTTTCTTTCGCGCGAGCTGGCCATGCTCCAGCACGTCGGTCGGTAGTTCCGGATAAGAAAGGACCATGCGGCCCAGGCCGACAAAGTCGCACCAGCCGTCGCGCACCCCGGCTTGCGCGGCGTGCGGCAGAAAATCTTGCAGGTACGAAAACCCGGTAGCGACAATCGGCATGCCCGGCGCCGCGCGCTTGCACTCGCGCGCCACGTGCAAGTGCCGCGCGACGCCTACCAGCGGATCCTCCGGGGGCTGATAGCCGTCGCTCGGCGGAAAGATCGCCGGGCGCTGCGCGTGGGGATTGTAGTAGGGACTGCCGCCCGAAATGTTCACTGCCGCCACACCCAGCCGCGCCAGCACTCGCAGCAGCTCGAAAGTCTCGGTCAGTTCGATTTGCAGCGGCTCAGCCTGAGAGCAGCCAAAGCCATATCGATAGGGCAAGTGGGACTGGTAATCCATCGGCCGGCCTGCGGCCTGATCCCTTTCGGCACCCACGCCTTTCTCAAACGGCGGCATGTCGAACGCGCTGAGCCGAACAACGACCATCAGCTCCGGCAATTCCGCGCGAACCCGCTCGATGATCTCACGCAACAATCGGGTGCGGCCCTCGAAATCGCCGCCGTACGGCCCTGGCCGTGTGAACGCGCTTAAGAATTCATGCAACAGGTAGCCGTGGCACGCCTTGATATCGACGAACTGAAAGCCGGCGTCTTGCGCCAATCGGGCCGAATGAGCATAGGCGTCGATCAATCGCGCGAGATCGGCGTCGGTCCAGACGCATGAATCATCATTCGGGGCGATCCCGCAGCGGGCGTCGAGGAGCGGATGATGATAGGCGATCCGCGGCTCGAGTCGCTTGTCGTTCGGCCGGCAATATCGGCCCGAATGCGTAAGTTGCAGGCCGACCAGCAAGCCATCGGTCGATCCGAACCGAGCGCGATGAGAGCTGGTCAACGATTCGTACAAGGCGTGAAGACCGTGGAAGTTCTCGTGCGTGGCCAAGGTTTGATTCGGATTCGCGCGGCCGTCCGCCTGCACGGCCGCCGCTTCGCCACCCCAGATCAGCTTGGCGCCGCTGAGACCGAAATGCCGCCAGCGCCGCAACGTCAGGTCCGAAGGCGTGCCGTCCTGGTTGGCGTCCCAGCCTTCCATGGGGTGAATGCACCAGCGATTGCCAACCACGCGGCCGCCGATCTCGGTCGACTGAGCCAGGGGAGAACCTGCGGCGGCGGTGAGAATCGCGTCGTCCAGCGGCAGTTCGATCCCGAGCTCGGCCAGCCGT